>DATCXZ010000201.1:0-7436 GCA_036570545.1 Kiloniellaceae bacterium | reverse complement strand
GGCAACGGCGGAACGGCCACGGCTGGCGTAGCCACGGGCACCGGCGGAGCCGGTGGTGCGGGCGGCAACGGCGGCGCCGGTGGTGCCGGCAATGGCGGAGCGCTCAGCTCCGGTGCGACCACGGTTGCGGCAGGTGCCGGGACCTTCGGTGGCATCGCCAACATGAACGTCGCCTCGGGCTACTTCAACAGCGCCTTGGGCGGCGTTTCCGTGGCGGCTCATTCGGGCGTCAGCATCGGGACTGCGGCCCCATAACGGCGAGGAGGTCATTATGTTGAGAAATATTCTCGCCGGGACCACGGCTCTCGCCCTGGTCATAGCCTTTGCGGCCGGTGCGTCGGCGAACCCGAAGAACAAGTTCGGCAACGACAACACCGCTGCAGCCACCGCCATGGCTGATGCCAATGCTAACGGCGGTAACGGTGGAGAGGGCGGCGGCGCCAATGCCAATGGCGGCGCCATGGAGCCCGGAGGTATCGCTGGTATTGCCGGCGCCGGTGGCGCCGGTGGCGCTGGCGGAACGGCAACGGCTTATGCCGAGTCGTTCAACAGCGACATCGAAGTCATCTCCGTGCAGGAGATGACGGCGACCGTCAACGGTGCTCCGATAACCGTCTTCGGCGGGATCGGTGGCGCCGGTGGCAATGGTGCCGCGGGTGGTGACGGCGGCTTCGCTGTCGCTGCTTCCGTGGCCTTTGCCGATGGCGGCGGCGACGGTGGCGACGGTGGCGACGGGGATGACGGCGGTGCCGGTATCGGTGCCTCCGTCGCGCTCGGCGCCAGCGCAGCCAACGGTGGCGACGGTGACGATGGCGGTGATGGCGGCGCCGGTGGCGCCGGCGTCGGCGCCGGCGTGGCCGCTGCTGGTGGAGCTGACTCCGGCAACAACAGCGCAACCGGTGGCGGCGCCAATGCCAACGGCGGCGAAGGCGTGACCACAGGCGGCAACGGTGGCGAAGGCGGCACTGGCGGCAACGGCAATGCCGGCACGAACACCGCCAACGGCGGTACCGCCTCCGCGGCCGATGGCTCCGGAATCGGTGGTGCCGGTGGTGCCGGTGGTCCTGGTGGCGCCGGTGGCGCCGGCGGTACCGGCGGTTCCGCCGCGGCTGGTGACGGCACCGGGAACGGTGGTGCTGGCGGCGCCGGTGGCGCTGCTGGTTCCGGCGGAGCCGGTGGCA
Organism: Kiloniellaceae bacterium; assembly: GCA_036570545.1. Classification (GTDB taxonomy): domain Bacteria; phylum Pseudomonadota; class Alphaproteobacteria; order Kiloniellales; family Kiloniellaceae; genus Pelagibius. Next base: position 6,255 of record DATCXZ010000201.1, on the reverse strand, counting down.
CCGCCACGGCCGATGCCGCCACCGCAAACGGTGGTGCCGGCGGAACCGGTGGCAACGGCGGCAACGGAGGAATGGGTGCCGGTGGCACGCTTTCGACCGGCGCTGTCGACGTCGCGGTCGGCGGTGGCACCTTTGGTGGCATTGCCAACATCAACGTCTCGTCCGGCTTCTTCAATGCGGCGCTGGGCGGCGTTTCCGTGGCGGCCCATTCAGGTGTGAGTATCGGCAACTAAGGCCGGTCGGGAACGTCCGGACGGCGGGGCCTTCCGGCCTCGTCGTCCGGCCTCCCAGCGAAAAAGACCCGGCTCTGGGGAGGCCCACGTCATGCAGGTAATGGCAGGAAGAACCGTCATAGTCGCGGCGGCCACCATCGCGATGGCCCTAGTGGCGCTGGCCGTCATCAACGTCGCCCTGGCCGACGAGCTGGTCCAGCGCGATGTCTTCGCGGCGGAAAGCGTTATCGATGCCGCCGATCTCGATGGGCTGCGGGGCCGCGAAGGCGGCCAGAGCATAACGGTTGCGACGGATCAGGAACTGACTGCCTCGGTGATCGGCGGCGCCATCACGGCCCATGAGGTCACAACGGGCGGCGTCACCTTCGGCGAGGGTGCGCTCGATGGCTTCGGCGGTATCGGCGTCTTCAATGTCGTTACCGGCAACAACAACTCGGTGCAGGCAGCGATCGGCGTGACCTTCAATCTTCTCGAGTAGCGCCGGCTTACGGCGGCCGGGCCCATGCCGAACAAGTAACAATGAGGCCAACTCATGAGATGGTTTCTTATCGCCCTTGGCACCGTCGTCGTCGGCGCGGCGTTCAATGCAGCCGTCATGTCGGCCAGCCTGGCCGGACCTGCCGTGATCCAGGGCGCGGGCGGCTCCTTCTCGGTTCCGGTCATGAGCCTGAAGGAGAAGCGCTGGACCACTGTCGTGCGCCAGCAATACGACTTCAGTTGCGGCTCGGCAGCGGTCGCCACCCTTCTGACCTATCACTACGAAACGCCCCTGGCCGAGGCGGTCGTCTTCGAGGAGATGTTCGTCCGCGGCGACCAGGCGAAGATCCAGGCCGAAGGCTTCTCCATGCTCGACATCAAGCAGTTCCTGGATCGCCGGGGGCTGGAGTCCGACGGTTTTCGCATGTCGCTGGACAAGCTCGCGGACATCGGCGTTCCAGCGATCGTCCTGATCAACACCGGCGGCTACCGGCACTTCGTCGTCATCAAGGGGATCGAAGCCGAGCGCATCCTGGTAGCGGACCCGGCGTTCGGAACCACCATCTGGCCCCGCGACCGTTTCGAGGCCGCCTGGGGCGACGGGATCATCCTCGCAGCCAGGGAGGGGATCGAGGTGGCGGCGGAGCACTTCGGCGACATCCCCGACTGGCAGATCCGCCCCAAGGCGCCGATAGCCCAAGGCGTCGACAGGAGCGGGCTTGCCACCTTTACCCTGACGCTGCCGGGCCGACATGAGTTCGGGAGGTAGAGGCATGTTCCGCAAAGCCATCGCTTTGGCAATGGTGGCCGGTGCGAGCTGCGCCGGCCCGAGCGGCGCCCTTGCCGCCGAAGCGGACATCCGGCCGGGGTCCAGCGATCCGGCCGGTGCTCAGCCATTCGACGGCCTTCCCACGGCCAGCCTGGAGATTCTCGCGGCGCAGCGCGGTGGCCTGCGCGCCGGCGGGCTCGACCTGGCGTTCACCGCGAACGTGCGGACATTGGTGAACGGCACCCTTGTCCTGGAAAGCGTCACGAACCTGACGCCTGGCGGAACGACGGTCACGCAGTCGAACATGCCGACGACGGGCGTGGACCCCACGACGCTGAGCTTCGTCGGTGGACGAGGCGGGGCGCAGTCCAATGCACTTCCCGCGGGTCTTGCCGGTCTGGCGGGGCAAAGGGGTGTCGTGGTCGAGGACCCCACCGGCATCACCACCGCGCTTCATAGCGTGACCCGCGAGCAGATCCTCGGCGTGGTCCTCACGAGCGCGAGCAACCAGCAGATCCGCCAGGAGATCAATGTCGAGGTGACCGTCGCGAACTTTGGACGGTTCCAGGATACGGCCCGGAGCGCGCTTTTCAGTGGCCGCCTGCTCGGAAGTCTCAATCGCGTCCAATGAAAGCAATCGCCGGCGTCGGGGGCAGAGGGATGGTGTTTCAAAGAGGTGCTGAACGATCCCTTTGCGGTGTCGCCGTCGTTGCTCTGCTTGGACTGACGGCACCACCGCTGCTCGCTCAACCACTTTCCAATGATCTGGAAACGAAGCTGCTCGAGCTGGAGCGCACGCTCGAGCAGCAGCGGCTGGAAATCCAGGCCCTTCGCGAAGAGCTGCTGGAATTGCAACGCGGCCGCGGGCCAGTGGACACCGGTGTTCGCCAGGCACAGCAAAGCCCGCCCCCTGCCCAGCCACCCCGGCAGCAGCAACCGCCACAGCAGCTACCGCCACAGCAACCGGTCGGCCAGCCGCCGGAACAGCAGCCGCCGCGGCCGGAGGTGCAGGCAATACCGGAGCTCGGCGGTGTGCTCACGCCCAAGGGCACGCTCGTCGTGGAGCCGTCGATCCAATATTCCCATTCGCAGGTCAATCGCTTCACCTTCCTGGGTGTCGAGATCCTCGACACCTTCCTGATTGGCCTGCTCGAGGCGCAGGATGCGGACCGGGACCTCTATCAGGCTGCGATTACCGGGCGCTTCGGCATCACCGACCGCCTGGAGGCCGAAATCAAGGTTCCCTACATCTACCGGGACGATAGAATCTCGTTCATCATTCCTCAGATCGATCCCGATGCGCAGCTGACCCAGGATGTGGACGGCGACGGCATCGGCGACGTCGAGCTGGCCTTGCACTACCAGATCAACAGCGGTCTTGACGACTGGCCGATCTTCATCGGCAATCTTCGCTACAAGTCGCCGTCCGGCGAAGGACCCTTCGACGTCGATCGCGACGCCAACGGCCTGGAAAGCGAGCTTGCCACCGGTTCCGGGTTTCACGGCATCGAGCCGAGCGTCACGATCCTCTATCCAAACGACCCGGCGGTCTTTTTCGCCAACTTCGGCTATTTCTTCCATCTGCCGGAAGACGTGGACAAGACCTTCAACGACCAGACCATCGGCGAGGTCGACCCGGGCGATGCCTTCCGCCTGAGCTTCGGCATGGCCTACTCGATCAACGAGCGGTCCTCTTTCACGCTGGGCTACAAGCACGACTTCATCGACGAGACCGAGACGGAGGTCAACGGCGTCGATTTGACAGCCCCGTCCCTGAGCGTGGGATCCCTGCTGCTAGGGTACAGCTTTCAGGTCAACGACTACGCCAGCACCAACATCAACCTGGAGCTGGGCGTCACCGACGATGCGCCAGACGTCCTCATGACACTGCGCGTGCCCTTCGTGCTGGATCTGTTTTAAGGCGACCCCCGTCACTCATCGTCCGTCGCCGATACCGGCTGCCCTCCGATAATCACGCTGTTCACGTCTTCCAGGATGATCCAGGCGACTCGCGGCTCACCTTCCGGCGGGATCAGGATGATAAGCCCGCCGGCCACGTCATAGTGGCCGGACCGTTCGGGTTGCCCGGTCGTTGCGGTGAAGCCGCCGCCGGTGTCGAAGCTGCCGAACGCGCCGGTGAACGAGCTGTCGGTGAAGGTGCCGTCGCTGCGGAAGACCTGCGTGCTCTCGCTTCCGACGCCGCCCGCGATACCTGGTCCGAATGCGGTGTAGCTGGCCGACCGGATCACCCCGGCGAAGCGGAAGCCGTCGGGCGGAAACGTGGCCGGATGAATATCGACATGCCCGCTGGCGATCGTGCTGTCGTTCAACATCCGCATTCGCGAAACGTCGCCGTCGACAAAGCGCAGCTCGATCTCCTTGCCCGTCACGACATAGTTGCCGAGGCCGGTTTCGCCGGCGGCCACCAGTCCCTCGAAGTCGAGCGGCCCGGCGCCGCTGGGCGGAATGCCACGAAAGAACCGCCCGTCCGCGTAGAAGGCCATCAGACGCTTGTCGATAACGAGGTCCAGCGTGCCTGAAAGCCCGTTGTACTGGTTCCGGATGGCGGTGCCGAACCACGGCCCCTCCAGGCTCCCGGCTTCAGGCGGGCCAAGCACCGGCTCCGCGCCTTCGCTGACAAACTGCAAGCCGTTCAGTATTGGCGCGACGTCGTTGTTCAGGGCGGCCAGGCTGCGGTTGAAGGTTTCCTCGTCGCGGGCCGAGCCTTCGAAGACGATCAGTTCGTTGCGCGCTGGCAGGTCGATGGCAAAAAAGGCCTGGAGCTTGCCACGCCCGTCGTCTTCGACCTGGCGCAACATCACCTCGACCGGCCAGTCGCCGATCGTTTCATGGTGCAGTTGCGGGCTGCCGAGCACCTTCATGTCCTTACCCGGCGTGGCCATCGCGTCGCGCCACGCCGCGACCGGACCGCCCCCCTCTACGCCCGGATCGAGCAGGATGCGGCAATTCCGGCAATGATCGTCATCGTGGCGCAGTTCCAGTCGCCCATCGGACTTGCCGCCCGCTCTCCAGCCCTTCGGCAGCTCATAGACAATGTTTGCGAACTGACGCATCTCCGCCGATGCCGGCACCGGCCAGACCTGCAGGGTGCAAGCAATCAGCAACGCAACCGTGAACCTTAGCATGTTTTCATCCGGACCGGGCGTAGCGGCAGATCGGTTCGTTCCACAGGACGGTCATTCATGCCAGCTTTCACGGCCGTCGTCACGCGCAGCCGCAGCCCGTTCCGCCCTGTGCCTTGACGTCTGCGTCCTCGACGCAGCAGGCAGCGACCGTGGCCGGTGCGGGACCGCCGCAGCAGCCGGCCGCGCCGACAACCTCGGCCGGACCTGCGATGCGGTTCGAGTTGCAGACGCCGGTTTCGGGCAAAACCAGGCGCATCTCGCGGGCCGCCGTACGATCGCCGGCAAGCTGGGCCACCACCGAGCGCACCTGCTCGTAGCCGGTTGCCATCAGGAATGTCGGTGCCCGCCCATACGACTTGGCGCCCACGATGGTGAAGCCGGGTTCGGGATGCGCGAGCTCCTCGATGCCGTGCGGCGGGACGGTGCCGCAGGAGTGGAGATTCGGGTCGATGAGCGGTGCCAGCACCGGCGGCGCTTCGACGGCCGGATCGAGCGCCACCCGCAGCTCACCGAGAAACGAGAGGTCGGGCCGGAATCCCGTCGCGACGACGATCCTGTCCACTTTCAGGCTGAAGGGTCGCCCGGCCAACGTTGCCTCGACCTCGGTCTCGTCATCTGTCGTTGTCAGGCGGTCGACGGCGAAGGGCGCCAGCATCGTCAGGCGGCCCTCATCGATCGCCCGCTTCGCCGCGAGGCCGAGCGCGCCCCTTGCAGGAAGCTGATCGTTCAGGCCGCCGCCGAGCAACTTCTGCACGCTGTCGCGGCGCAGGGCCCAGAAGATCTCGGTGCCCGGCGCCTCGCCTTGCAGCTCCATGAGCGCGAGGGCGGCGTTGATCGCCGAGTGGCCTCCGCCGATCACGAGGACGCGCCGGCCGGCATAGCGCGCGCGTTCCCGTCCGGCGACATCGGGGATGCCATAGGCGATGCGCTCGGCGGCCTCAGCCTCGCCAGGCACCGGCAGGCCATCGATCCCGATCGGATTGGGTCGCTGCCAGGTTCCCGATGCATCGATCACGGCGCGCGCCAGCAGGCGCTGCTCTCCGCTCGCATCGACATAGCGGACCACGAAAGGCGCCTCGCCGCGTCCCTCGTCCGCGAGCTTGTCGTGGCCGAGGCGCGTAATCGCGGTCACCTGCGCGCCCGGCTTCAAGTTCGACTTGATCGCAGGCACCGCCGCGAGCGGCACCAGGTAGTCGCGCACAATGTCGGCGCCCGTCGGCATGGCCTCCGGCTCGGGCTCCTGCCAGCCGGCCTCCTCGAGCAGCCGGCGGGCGGCCTCGTCGATGTTGTAGCGCCAGGGGGAGAAGACCTGCACATGGCCCCAGTCCAGCAACGCCGCGCCGACGCTCTTCCCTCGCTCCAGCACGAGGGGGCGGAGGCCGCGCTCGACGAGATGCGCCGCAGCAGCGAGGCCGACCGGGCCGGCGCCAATGACAACAACGGGAAGATCGGGGCGGGACATGGTATTCATAGTTCTGTCCTTCCGGCGTCCTGGAACTGCGGTTCCAAAAAAGAGATCACTCAGCGCGTCGCCACTTCTCTTGCGCTGCCGACGCAACCGCTGTCGGCGCAGCATTCGTCGGCGAGATAGCCGATGAGGGACTGCATGGCCGGATAGCGGGCGCGGCAG
>DATCXZ010000200.1:0-20002 GCA_036570545.1 Kiloniellaceae bacterium | reverse complement strand
AGCCCATCGCGCGCCATCGCTACCTCCCTCAGTGGCCACTGAGAAAAGGAATCACCGCCTCAAGCCGCCAGCAACCAAAACTCGACAATGCCCTCAAAGATTCACAAGCTCTGAGGAGGCGGCCCAGCCGCCGTCTCGAAGCACGAGGTCAATCCGGCACCTAAGGTGCCACCGCCTTCACTACGCTTGGCAGCGGCCTGAACTTGGGATAGGTGAGCAAAGGGTCGCCGACGTGGCGGCCCTTGCCTCGTTCGGAGCCGCCGTCCCTTGCTGCGCCGTGCCGTCATCGAGTCCTGGCCGCTGTTCCTCGGCATGCTGCTGCTGATGATCAGCAACGGCCTCCTGGTCACGCTGCTGACCGTGCGCGCCACCGCCTACGGCTTCACACAGACCGAGATCGCCTTCATGCAGGCGGCCTATCCGCTGGCCGCGCTGTTCGGCTGCGCGGTGACGCCGCAGATCGTCGCCCGCGTCGGCCACATTCGCTCCTTCGGCGCGCTGGCCTCGCTGTGCTCGACGGCGGCGCTCATCCACATGGTGACGGCCGACCCCTGGAGCTGGGCCCTCATGCGCGCGCTGGCCGGCTTCTGCTTTCCCGGCCTCTACGTGGTGGCGGAGAGCTGGCTGAACGGGCGCGCCGACAACCGCACGCGCGCCGCCCTGCTCTCCGTCTATTTCATCACCCAGACCGGCGGCGCGGCGCTCGGCCAGCTCCTGCTCGGCATCCCGGACCCCACCGGCACCCTGCTGTTCGTCATCGTCTCGGTGCTGGTCTCGCTGTCGCTGGTGCCGATGCTGCTGTCGGCCCAACAGGGCCAGGCCTTCGAGGCACCGGCGCGGCTTTCGGTGCGCAAGCTCTTCCGCATCTCGCCCCTCGGGCTTTCGGTCAGCTTCCTCAACGGCATTTCCCAGGGCGCCTTCTACGTCGGCCTCGGCCTTTTCGGCGTCGCCATCGGCCTGCCGGCGGGCGAGGTCGGCCTCCTGGTCGCCGCCGGAACCCTGGGCGGTGTGCTCGGGCAGTTCCCGCTCGGCGCCCTCTCCGACCGAGTCGACCGGCGGCTGGTGATCGCCGGGGCGGCGGCGGCAGGGCTGGCCACCAGCCTCTTCGTCGCCATGGCCGCCGGCCGCCTCGCCGATGGCCCCTGGCTCTATGCCGGCGTCGCCCTGGTAGGTGCCTTCATCCTGCCGCTCTACTCCCTCGGCGTCGCCCACACCAACGACCGCCTGGCGCCGGCCCAGATGGTGGCGGCCTCCAGCGGCCTGGTGCTGGTGATGAACGTCGGCATCGTGCTGGGACCGCCGGCGGCCGGCCTCGCCATCAGCCACCTGGGCGCGCCGGCGCTGTTCGGCTGCCTCGCCGTGCTGCAGGGCGCGACGGCGGCGCTGGCGCTCTACCGTCTCGTCGCCGGCGAGAAGCCGGAAGAGACCGGTACGGCGCTGCCGGTCGGCCACACTGCCACCGCCGTCGCCAGCCGCCTCAACCCGGAGGCACGGGAAGCGCCGCCAGCGGACTGAGCGCCTATTCCGCCGGCCGGGCCGCGATCAACTCGGCCGCCATCTCCCGCGCCGCGGCGAAGTTCTCCGCCAGGCGCAGGGTGTCGTGACGGCCCCCGACTCCCATGCCGAAGCCCATGCGCGTCAGCACCTCCTTGGGCTGCGGGCGGATGCCGGAGACGATCACCGCGACGCCGCGCGCGCGGCAGCGGCGCATGAAGTCGGAGAGCGCGGCGACGCCGGAGGAGTCGATCATCGGCACGTTGCGCATGCGCAGGATGAAGACGCGCGGCGGCGTCGGCATGGCCTCCAGCGCGTCGCGCAGGCTGCGCGCGGCACCGAAGAACAGCGGCCCGCGCAGGCTGTACATCTCGACGCCGGCGGGCAGCGTCTGGAAGGCATAGTCGAGCGCCGGGATCTGCGCATCGTCGACATCGCCCTGCAGGAACTCGACGCCCTTTTCGACCTGCACCACGCCGGCCATGCGGTGCATGAACAAGATCGCCGCCATCACCACGCCAACCTGAATCGCGACCGTCAGATCGACCATGACTGTGAGCCCGAAGGTCACCAGCAGCACCACGGCGTCGCCCAGTGGCGCGCTCAGCAGGCGGCGGAACTTGTCGACCTCGCTCATGTTCCAGGCGACGATCACCAGCACCGCGGCGAGACTGGCCAGCGGCACGTAAGCGGCCAAGGGCGCGGCCAGCAGCATGAAGCCCAGCAGGAAGGCCGCGTGCAGCATGCCGGCGATCGGCGAGCGCGCGCCGGAGCGGATGTTGGTGGCGGTGCGGGCGATGGCACCCGTCGCCGGCAGGCCGCCGAAGCAGGCCGAAGCGGTGTTGGCAATGCCTTGCGCGACCAGCTCGCAGTTGGAGCGGTGGCGTGCACCGGTCATGCCGTCGGCGACCATGGCCGACAGCAGGCTCTCGATACCGGCAAGGAAGGCGATGGTGAAGGCCGATGGCAGCACCTCGACGGCCTGCTGCAGGCTGAAGGCAGGCAGCGACGGCAGCGGCAGGCTCGACGGTATCTCGCCGAAGCGCGAGCCGATGGTCTCGACCGGCAGACCGATCGCCCAGACCGCCAGCGAGGTGCCGACCATGGCGACCAGGAACGCCGGCATCCGGGGGAAATGGCGGCGCAGCGCAAGGATGACTGCCAGAGCGGCCGCGGCGATGCCGAAGGTCGCAGCGTCGAAACTGTCGCGCGCGGCCCAGAGCGCGCCCAGCTTGGGCAGGAATTCCGCCGGCAGCTCGGCGGGCGCGAGGCCGAAGAGATCTTTCAACTGGCTGGTGAAGATGATCACAGCGATGCCGGCGGTAAAGCCGGTCACCACCGGCTCGGGGATGTACTTGATCCAGGTCCCGAAGCGCATGAAGCCGGCGGCGACCAGCATGACGCCGGCCATAAGGGTCGCCAGCAGCAGGCCGTCGTAGCCGTGCTCGGCGATGACGTTGAACACCACCACCACGAAGGCGCCGGTCGGCCCGCCGATCTGGAAGCGGCTGCCGCCCAGCGCCGAGATCAGGAAGCCCGCGACCACGGCAGTCACCAGACCCTTGTCCGGCGTGGCGCCCGACGCGATCGCCAGCGCCATCGCCAGCGGCAGGGCGACTACCGCCACCGTAAGGCCGGCCAGGGCGTCGCTCTTGAAGTGGGCGATGCCGTAGCCCTCGCCCAGCACGGTGAGAATCTTCGGCTTGAATAACTGCCAGAATGACGCAGGCGACGGTCCGCCCCGTGCCGAAGCACCGAGATCGCTCATTTCGTAACCTGGGACCCCGATGCGAGGGGCTGGGGCTGGGCCGCGGACTCGCGCAGGCGCACGCCGCGCCCGCGCGCCGTGCTCGACGCCTCCTCGCCGATCAACTCGATGCCGGCGGCCTCGAAGGCGGCGACCACCTTCATGAGGGTGTCGATGACGCCGCGGACGGTGCCATCACTGGCCTCCATGCGCTGGATGGTCGGCAGGGAAACCCCGGCCAACACGGCCAGCCGGCGCTGGTCGATGCCGAGCAGCGCCCGCCCGGCGCGCATCTGTCCCGCAGTGATCATAGCTCAGCAATCAAAGTTAAAAGTTCAGAATGGATATCCTATACATCATTATGAAGGTCTCAGATATGCTAAGGGAGCGAGCCAGGGCCGCGATCGGCGCAGAGCGGAGGGCGCCCAGGTATCGGCCCCAGGTATCGGCCCCAAGTATCGGCGGGCCGTGAGCCTGCCCGACAGCAGCCCGGAGGCGCGGGGAGGCTCCCGAGAACCAGCGCCCGCTGGCCGCTTCGCCGCCTTGCAGCGCCCCGCCGCCGTCTCTATTTTCCAGGGGCGTGTCCCGTCCCAGGAGTTTTCCCCCGTCATGGCCCAAGCCCGCCACAGCAAGGTCTTCATCATCGGCTCCGGCGCCGCCGGGCTGACCGCGGCGATCTATACCGCCCGCGCGAACCTGAAGCCCGTGCTGGTGCAGGGCCTGCAGCCGGGCGGCCAGATGACCATCACCTCGGATGTGGAAAACTACCCGGGCTTCGCCGACGTCGTCCAGGGCCCCTGGCTGATGGAGCAGATGCAGAAGCAGGCCGAGCACGTCGGCACCGAGATCATCTCCGACATCATCACCGAGGTCGACTTCGCGCGCCGGCCGCTGCTCTTGAAGGGCGACAGCGGCACCACCTACACCGCCGACGCCGTCATCATCGCCACCGGCGCGCAGGCGCGCTGGCTGGGCATTCCCGGCGAGCAGAAGTTCAACGGCCGCGGCGTTTCCGCCTGCGCCACCTGCGACGGCTTCTTCTACCGCGGCAAGGAGGTCGTGGTGGTCGGCGGCGGCAACACCGCCGTGGAGGAGGCGCTCTACCTCGCCAACATCTGCGACAAGGTGACCCTGGTCCACCGCCGCGGCGCCCTGCGCGCCGAGAAGATCGGCCAGGACCGCCTGTTCCGGAACGCCAAGATCGCGGTGCGCTGGAACGCCGTGGTGGACGACATCCTGGGCGGCGACGGCCCGATGGACGGCGTCACCGGCGTGCGCCTGCGCGACACCAAGACCGGGGCGCTCAGCGAGCTGGCCTGCGACGGCGTCTTCATCGCCATCGGCCACGATCCGGCCACCAAGGTATTCCAGGGCGCGGTGCAGATGGACGACGAGGGCTACATCATCGCCGCCCGCGGCGCCACCGGCACCTCGGCTTCGGGCGTTTTCGCCGCCGGCGACTGCGTCGACAAGGTCTTCCGCCAGGCGGTCACAGCGGCCGGCATGGGCTGCATGGCAGCCCTGGAAGCCGAGAAATTCCTGGCAGAACTGGAAGATTCCGCCGATAAAGCTGCGGAATAGCCTGACTAACCCTTCCGCCCTATACTATTTGGTGGTTTAGCGGGGGTTCCCGGCGCTCTAAACCGTCCTGAATGGCCTTCCGCCCCTGCGGAGGGTGTCGATTCGCCCGAGGAGGCGAGAATGCTGGACGATGTTGGCCTGCCCCAGAAGCGGGCACTCGGGGCCACCATTATGGATTGGGACAAGCTGCGCATCTTCCACGCGGTGGCGGAGGCGGGCAGCTTCACCCATGCCGGCGAACTGCTGAACCTCAGCCAGTCGGCGGTGAGCCGCCAGATCTCGGCCCTCGAGGACAGCCTGAAGGTGCCCCTCTTCCACCGCCATGCCCGCGGCCTCATCCTCACCGAGCAGGGCGAGTTGCTGTACCGCACGGCCCACGAGGTGTTCGGCAAGCTGGCGATGACCGAGGCCCAGCTCACCGAGAGCAAGGATCGCCCCAAGGGCCCGCTGAAGATCACCACGACTGTGGCTTTCGGCTCCCACTGGCTGGCCCCCCGCATGAGCGAGTTCATCGAGATCTATCCAGAGATCGAGTGCCACCTGCTGCTGCTCGACCGCGAGGTCGATCTCTCCATGCGCGAGGCGGACCTGGCGGTCCGCTTCTCGCCGCCCCGGCAGGCCGATCTCGTCCAGCGTCACCTGATGACGGTGAGCATGCACATCTACGCCTCGGCGGGGTACATCAAGAAGCACGGCGTGCCGCAGACGACCAAGGACCTCGACAAGCATCGCATCGTGGTCTACGGCGAGGACGTGCGCCCGCCGGTGCCTGATGTGAACTGGCTGCTGCGCATCGGCTACAAGGATAGCCAGCTCCGCCGCCCGACGATGACGGTCAACAATGTCTACGGCGTCATGAAGGCGGTGCAGTCGGGCGCCGGTGTCGGCGCCCTGCCGGAATTCATGGCCGCCAGCAACCCCGACCTGGTCCAGGTCCTGCCGGAACTGACCGGCCCGCAGCTCGACGCCTACTTCGTCTACGCCGAGGAGATGCGCCGCTCCAAGCGGATCTCCGTGTTCCGGGATTTCCTGCTACGCAAGGTTGCGGAATCCAACTTCTGACAAGGGTTCCCCGATACCGCCGTGGCATCTTTCGGGGGCCTTGGAATAACCCGGAAATTTCTCTGAATCATAAAAAATATCAATGCCTTGGACAGCCATGCACTGTCCGCATATCACCACTGCCCGAATGTATGTAGTAAAAGAAGCTCAAACCCCTATTTTCAAGTCATCGGATGTTGCGCCGCAGCATCATCCACCGAGTTTCTTCCGGTCCCTGAGGTTCTTCCAGGCCGGGTACGAGTTCCGAGCGCCCCCCGCTCGGAGAAGGGCCTTTCCGGCGAAGTTCCCACTTCGCGTTAGGTCCTACGTCTCCCAGACGTGAAGCCTCCCTGTTCAACTTGCCGGGCCTTCGGGCCCGGCATTTTTCTTTTGGGCCCGGCCAGCCAGCCGCGGCTGCTCCCAAATAGACGGTTCGACTAGCCCGAAAGGGGCAGGAGCCCTCCCTAATCGGCCCGGGGCACCCGAAGCGGCCCGGCTATAGTCATGCGCGCCAGGTAATCCGGCGCCATCGCCTTCGGGCCCTGTCCAGCGGGCAGGGGCAGCGCCGCGAGCCGTGCAGGCAGCGGGGCCGCGACGGGGGAGTTCTGCGGAGACATCCATGCCAGCTTTGCGTGAGCCGGGCCTCGGTCCGATCGTAGGGCACGTGACCGACACGTCTTGCCGCGTCTGGATCCGCGGCGACGAAACTGGCGACGAGGGCGCCGCGCTGGACTCCGAGCGCCGCACCCTCGGCGTGGCCACGATCCTCGAGGTGCCGAAGGCGGACCGGGCCAAGCTGCGAACCGACGAGGGGCTGCGCGAGGTGCGCGACAGCCTTGTCGGGCAGGTGAAGGCCGAGTTGCAGAAGGCCACCGACGGCAAGGCACATACGCTGCCACCGCTCTACTACTTCCGCCTCCATCGCGAATACGACCGCACCGGCACCTTCTGCTTCGGGGAGGACTGCTGCCTGAGCGGCGTGCCGTCACAGCCGCTGAAGCCCGATACGGCCTATATCGCCCTCCTCGCCACTCTTGTGGTCGACGACCCCTTCGCGGACGACCGCAACGTCGCCAACAGCCGGCTGGCCAAAAAGCTGCCGGAACCAGCGGTGTGGACCGCCGACCTGGTGGATCTTTCCAGCAACTGTTGCCATGCCAGTTTCAGCACCTTCACGGCCCGCACCAAGGCGCCGGGCGCGCTGAACTTCATTCTCGGCTCCTGCCGCTATCCCGGCGTGCTGTGGAAAGTGAAGGAAGCCGACCTGATCTTCGGCCCGCTGCGCAGCGAGGCGCTCGGCTGCGGCCCGCGCGACGCGGAACTCGACGTCCAGGTGCCGACGACACCGGCGCAGTTCGTCCTCATGGCCGGCGATCAGATCTACGCCGACATGCTGAACCGCCATGTGCCGCTGGGGCTCGCCGACACCTTCGAGGAATTCCAGGAGCGCTACCACACCGCCTTCGGCTCCCGCAACATGCGCAGGCTGCTCAGCCGGGTGCCGACCTACATGATCCTCGACGACCACGAGATCGAGGACAACTGGACCCAGGACCGCCTCGGCAAGGCGGTCTCGCGCAAGGTCTTCCACCTCGCCCTCGGCGCCTACATGAGCTACCAGTGGAGCCACTGTCCACGCACTTACCAAACCCGGCTCTACTACGAGTTCGAGTGCAACGGCTATCCCTTCTTCGTGCTCGACACACGCACCCAGCGCTTCATCGACGACGTCATCGGCAGCCTCGAGGATAACCACCTGCTGGGGCGGCCGACCATTGGCGACGAGGAGCCGGGCCAGCTCGACCGCCTGCTGCGCTGGCTGGTGGCGCAGCAGGCAAAACGCGGCGACGTGCCGAAGTTCGTGGTCACCTCCAGCGTCTTCGCGCCTAACCCGATCACCGCGCGCGAGGGGCGCGAGGGTGAGCCGCACGAGAAGGTCCGCTGGAAGGCGGAGAGCGATTCCTGGCCCGCCTTCCCCACCACGCGGCGCGCCGTGCTCAACACCATCATCAAGAATGGCGTGCAGAACGTCGTCTTCCTGTCCGGTGACATCCACTGCGCCAACGTGGCCGCGATCGAGTTCACCGGCTCCCCGGCGGCGCAGAAGCTGAAGGCCTTCTCGATCACTTCGTCAGCGTTCTACTGGCCCTTCCCCTTCGCCGACGGCGAGCCCTCCAGCTACGTCCACGATTCCCGCGCCAGGGATCAGCTCGACACCTTCCAGATCGACGCGCAGCACGCCATGGACTACCGCGCCTGGAATTTCACTCAGGAGGACAACTTCTGCCGTGTCGATCTCGACCCGCGCCGCCACAGCCTGCAGGTCGCGGCGATGAACAAGAAGGGCGAGGTCATCCGCAAGCGCAACTGGCGCGGCGAAGCGAGCGGCGCCCCGCTCGTGACCGAGCTGAAGCTCGCCCCCTGGTGACGGAGTGCCCGCGATGCCGATCGGAATCACTTTTGAAGAAACCATGGCCGGCCCCTTTGCGCTGGGGCTCGGCGAGCCGGACGCCGGAGCCGATGCCGGACGCCGGGCGGGCACGACGCTGGCGATGCACGCCACGGTCACCGTCGCCAACCTCGACGCCTTCATCGCCGACCCCAAGCACGCCGGCCGGCTGAAAGGCAGCATCGACTTCTCGCCCTTCGGCAGCGACATCGCCGCCTCGTCGGGCGCCTTCAATCTGTTCTCGCCTACCGCCAAGGCAACGCTCAAGCACATGGTCTACGAGCTGGCCTTCAAGCACGACGGCAAGGACCACTACCTGGCCGGCAGGAAGCAGGTGCACGACGGGCCGGGCGTCGACATCTGGACCGACACCACCACCCTCTTCACCACGCTGCACCAGGGCCGCGACGCCAAGGCCCCGGTCATCGGCGCGGGCATCCTGCGCCTCGACATGGGCGACTTTCTTCGGCTGATGTCGACCGTGAAGGTGACCGGCAGCAAGTCGGCAAGGCAGCGCGCGGCCACGGTGGCGAAGTTCGGCCACTTCTTCATGGGCCGGCTGTGGGACACCTACAGCCCCGAGCTGTAAGCCGGGCCGGGGCAGCGCAACCTGGCGAGGGCGCATGGCAAACGACTTCGAGATCATCATCGTCGGCTCCGGCTTCGGTGGAGCGGCGACCGCCTGCCGCCTCGCTCAGGCGGGGCGCAAGGTGCTGGTGCTGGAGCGTGGGCGCGAATGGCGGCGCGAAGACTATCCGCGCGCGCCCGGCGATGCCTGGATCTGGGACGACAACTGCCCGGAGAAGCGCAACGGCTGGATCGACCTGCGCCACTTCGGCGACATGACGGTGGTTCAGGGTGCCGCGGTCGGCGGCGGCTCGCTGATCTACGCCAACGTGTCCGTGGAAGCGCAACCCTTCGTGTTCGACAAGGGCTGGCCAGCCGAGATCAGCTACGCGGCGCTGCAGCCGCACTATGCCGCCGCCGGCCGGATGCTGAACGTCCAGGATCTGCCGGACAACCAGCTCACCGAGCGCTTCAAGCTGATGCACGAAAGCGCCGAAGCGCTCGGTCACGGCGCGCGCTTCGGCAAGCTGCCGCTGGCGGTGACCTTCGATCCCGAGTGGCACTACGGCCTCGACGATCCCCACGCCGACCGCCACTCGAAGCCTTGGACGAATGCGCAAGGCCAGGCGCAGGGCACCTGCGTGCACTGCGGCAACTGCGACATCGGCTGCCAGGTCGCCGCAAAGAACACCCTCGATCTCAACTATCTGGCGGCCGCGCGCAGCGCCGGCGCCGCGATCCGCGCCGATCACATCGTGCGCAAGCTGACGCCGCTCGACGGCGGCGGCTACCGCGTCGGCTTCGAGCGCATCGCCGAGGGCCGGCTGATCGCCGGCACGCTCAGCGCCGACCGCGTGGTGCTGGCGGCCGGCTCGCTCGGCTCCACCGAGCTGCTGCTGCGCTGCCGCGACGAGCACCGCACGCTGACACGGCTGTCGCCACGGCTCGGCCACGGCTGGTCCTCCAACGGCGACTTCCTGACGCCGGCCGTCTACACCGGCCGCCGCGTCTCGCCGACGCGCGGCCCGACCATCACCGCGGCAATCGACTTCCTCGACGGCAGCCAGGACGGCAACCGCTTCTTCGTCGAGGACGGTGGCTTTCCCGACGTGCTCGGCAATTCCATCGGGGAAGTGACGGCGAATGCCGCCAAGGCCGGCGGCCCCTTCGCCGCGCTCTTCGCGGCGGCGGGCGCGCTGGCCGGCGGGCGAGACCCGCTCGACTGCATCATGCCGTGGTTCGGCCAGGCGGTGGACGCCGCCGACGGCCGCTTCTTTCTGGGACGGCCGTGGTGGAAGCCCTTC
The DNA here is from genome assembly GCA_036570545.1 of Kiloniellaceae bacterium. Classification (GTDB taxonomy): domain Bacteria; phylum Pseudomonadota; class Alphaproteobacteria; order Kiloniellales; family Kiloniellaceae; genus Pelagibius. Next base: position 9,819 of record DATCXZ010000200.1, on the reverse strand, counting down.
GGGCGCAAGACCCTCCGCCTCGACTGGCGCCACGCCCGCTCCGAGGCGGTGGTTCAGGCCATGGTCGAGATGCACAAGCGGCTGTCGGCGGCCACCGGCGGCATCGCCGTGGAGCCGCCCTCCTGGCGCTGGTTTCGCGACCTCGTCACGCCGCACCCGCTGGGCGGCTGCGCCATGGCCGACGACCCGCGCGACGGCGTGGTCGGCGGCAAGGGCCGCGTGCACGGCCATGCCGGCCTCTACGTCGCCGACGGCGCGGTGCTGCCCTGCGCCATCGGGCTCAATCCGTCGCGCACCATCGCCGCGCTGGCCGAGCACATCGCCGCCGCGATGATCGCCGAGTGAAGCAGCATACAGGCAGAGAGGAGGAGGCCATGCCCCGCGAGATCCCGCTCTACACCACCGAGGGCGTTCCAGACGCGCGCGTCACCGAGCACCGTTTCGTCACCGACGACATGCTGAGCCTCGGCCTGATGCGGTTCTGGAAGGCCGACTGCGACGACGTGGTCGTGATCATCCACGGCCTCACCACCTCCAGCGACATGTTCATCATGCCGGAGCATAGGAACCTGGTGACCTGGCTGCACGACCAGGGCTTCACCGACGTCTTCACCTTCGATTTCCGCATGAGCAACCGGCACATCTACAATCTCGGCCCGCATCGCTGGTCGATGGACGACTGCGCGCTCTACGATCATCCGAAGGCAATCCGGACGGTTCGCGAGATCGCAGGCAACAAGCGCATCCATGTGATCTGCCACTGCCTGGGCTCGATGTCCTTCGTCATGAGCCTCTTCGCCAGGCAGGTGCCGGGACTGGCCAGCGTGATCGCCAACTCCGTCGCGCTGACGCCGAACCCGCCGCGCTGGTCGGTGATCAAGGGGCAGATCTTCCCCTTCGTGCTGGAGCGCCTGCTGAGCGTGCCCTACGTCAGCCCCAACTGGTCCGACTATCCCGCCTTCTCCTTCGGACGGGTGATGGGGCGCACCGTGTCAATGTTCCACCGCGAATGCGACGTGCCCGCCTGCCATATGCTGAGCCTGATGTGGGGCACCGGCTGGCCGGCGCTCTACGAGCACCGCAACCTCGCCGAGGTGACCCACCGCCGCGGCGGCGATCTCTACGGCGGCACCAGCCTCAACTACCATCGCCACGTCATCAGGATGATCAAGAGCGGCAAGACGGCGGTGAAGATGTATCCGGACAAGCCCGAGCATGCGGCGCTGCCGGACAACTACCTGAAGCATGCACGGGAGATCGACACGCCGGTGCTGTTCATGACCGGGCGTAACAACCGCGTCTTCGCCGACTCCAACATCCTCTGCTTCAACCGCCTGAAGGAGCTGGCGCCGGGCAACCGCCACGAGCTGCTGATCCTCGACGGCTACGGCCATCAGGACCCCTTCATGGGCGCGCGCGTCGCCGACGAGGTCTTCCCGCAGTTCCTGCCGTTCCTGCGGCGCCACGCCGCGGCGCGGCAGGCCGCGTGAGCCGCCTCACATGAAGAGGGGCTCGGAGTTCTCCATGCCCTTGTAGAGGTCGGCGACGAACTCGGCATAGCCGTTGTAGAGCAGCGTCGGCACCTCTTCGTTCAGGCCGAGCACCCGCTCCCTCGCCTGGCTCCAGCGCGGATGCGGAACCTCCGGGTTCACGTTGGCCCAGAAGCCGTACTCGTTACCCTGGATGACCTCCCAGAAGCCCTTTGGCCGCTGGTCGGTGAACTCGAAGCTCACGATCGCCTTCACGTGCTTGAAGCCGTACTTCCACGGCGTCGCCAGGCGCAGGGGCGCGCCGTTCTGCTTCACGATCGGCTTGCCGTAGAGGCCGGTAGCGATGAAGGAGAGCTCATGGCGTGCCTCCGCCATGGTGAGGCCCTCGATGTAGGGCCAGGGATACCAGGCGGCGTTCTGCCCGTCGGCCACCTCAGAGTCCTGGAAGGTGGTCATCTTCAGGTACTTCGCCGACGACAGCGGCCGCGCGAAATCCACTAGCGCCTTCAGCGGAAAGCCGCTGTAAGGCACCACCATCGACCAGGCCTCGACGCAGCGGTGGCGGTAGACGCGCTCCTCCAGCGGCATCTTGGCCAGCAGCTCGTCGATGCCGATCTCCGTCGGCTGCTCGACCATGCCGCCGATCGCCACGGTCCAGGGGCGGATCGGCAGCGCCTGGGCCTTCTTCGCGATCGTCTTCGAGGAGCCGAATTCGTAGTAGTTGTTGTAGGTGGTCGCCAGACCTTCGTCGGTGATCGGCTGGTCGACGCTGTAGCGCTCGTTGCGCGCCACCGGGTAGAGGCCGGCCGAGGGGTCCGCGCCCTCCTGCGCCTGCGCTGCCGGCATGTCGTCGCAAGCCGCCAGAAGACCGGCACCGCCGAGCAGCAGCGAGCCCGCCGCGGCCGACTTCAGCAGGCGGCGACGATCTAGGAATACCGTCTCTGGCGTGACTTGGGCTTCGGCAATCTCCCAGCCGCGGCGGTGGCGAATCAACATGTCCGGACCCTCCAGGTCTTGGGAGCGCCGCATTAGCGCTTCCCGGCTCCCGAGGTAGCCCGCGGGGCCGCTGCCCTCAAGTCAACTCTGCGCGAGGGGCCCGCCCGCAAAGGCTCTTTCGGTCAAGGTTAATCAAATCGAAAGAGCGGCCGCTTATGCGCGCCGCTTCGGCGGCACCGGCCTCGGCCTACCGATCGCCAAGTCGCTGGTCGAGATACATGGCGGCACCCTCACCCTCGAAAGCGCGCTCGGCGAAGGCCCAAGGTGAGCTCCACTCTGCCTCCGTCCGGTGCCCATGGGGAAGCGGCGCCGCTCGCGACCTCCGCTTAGAGCAACTCAGTCAAGCAGCGAGCGCAGCATCCAGGCGGTCTTCTCGTGCACGTTCATGCGCTGGGTGAGCAGGTCGGCGGTCACTTCGTCCTGCCCGGCTTCTGCGGCGGGGAAGATCGACCGGGCGGTCTTGGCCACCGCCTCGTGGCCGGCCACCAGCTGGCGGACCATGTCCTTGGCCTCGGGCACGCCCTCTTCCTCCTTGATCGAGGTGAGCTTGGCGAAGGTCTTGTAGCTGCCGGGCGCCGGCTCGCCTAAGGAGCGGATGCGCTCGGCAACCTCATCGAGCGCGGTCCACAGCTCCGTGTATTGCTGCTCGAACATGGTGTGGAGGGTCTGAAACATCTGTCCGGTGACGTTCCAGTGGAAGCTGTGGGTCTTCAGGTAGAGGGTATAGGTATCGGCCAGCAGGTGCGACAGGCCCTTGGCGATGGTCGCCCGGTCCTTGGCCGCGATCCCGGTGTTGATCTTCATGGTTTGCATCCTGTCTTGGTGCCGACGGCGGCAGGAAACGGCGCCGCTGCAGCGTGATGAATGTCCGTCATTAGAATATAGGTTTCAATCAGCCGCATACAACTCTCTTTGTACTCATTCTAATAACCAGCGCAAACGATCATCCAACGACGCGGCGAATCGCCTTCGAGAGCTGCGCCAGGACGGGAGGGCGCGAGGAGGCGACCAGCTTCCACGACAGGACGTTGCGTGCCGGCCGCCGCGGCAGCACGCCCACGGCGAGGAACCAGGCAGCGAGGACCGCGCGCCGGCGCAGCGAGGCGTTCATCTCCAGGCTCGCGACGGCACCGGCGGTGCCCAGCCGGATGCGCGTGTCGCCCTCGACAGGATGGCGCGCGCGCTCGGCACAGAGCGAGGCCAGGCGTTCCTCGAGGTGGGTCGGGTCGTGCAGGCAGACGTCCTGCGGCAGCGTGAGGCCGACCTCGGCGGCGCGCTGCGACAGGGCGTCGAGGCGATGGAAGTCGTGCGCGATGCGCCAGCGCGCCCGCTCGGCCAGGCGGTCGGCGAAGTCCGAGTGGTTGTCGCCGTGCTGACAGTAGGCGCCGAGGCAGGCGTCGATCGAGGAGACCGCGCCATAGACCGGCGCCACGGTGGCAAGATAGCCATCCGCGCCCTGGCGAAAGGCCTCCTCCGGAATCGGCAGGATCTCCTGCAGGATCGCGCGGTCGAAGGCGAGTCCGCTGGTGACCGTGGTGCGATAGCGTCCGCAGCGCAGCAGCTTCGGGCGCACGTCGCCATCGTCGAACGGCTGCTCCGGCGGCGGGTAGGTGTCGATGACCGCTGTCGCGTCATCGACCAGGTGCAGACGGAACTGCGCCTGTACCGTGCCGGCCATCCACGCCTCCAGCACGGTCGAGACAGCGTCCGGATAGAGATAATCGTCGGCATCGAGAAAGAACACGACCTCGCCGCGGCTGGCGGCGAAGCCGGCATTGAATGCGGCGGCATGGCCGCCGTTCGACTTCTTCAGACAGGGGACCACCCGCGATCCGTATGAACGGATGACCGCGGCGGACTCGTCGCTGGAGGCGTCGTCGACGACAACCACTTCCACCTGTGGATGATCCTGGCCCAGGGCGCTGTCGATGCAGCGCCGGAGAAACCGCGCATAGTTGTAGTTGGCGATGACGATCGAAACGAAAACCCGGTCGGCTGCCGGATGAGCCACGGCACACCTCGCGCTGCGTTCATGGGAATGGACACGGCGCCGCATCGCCGCACTCAAGAGACCGGAGCCAGCGCGCGATGTTCCGCGCGCGCGCCTCTTAGCCCGCGCCGGACACAGCGGAAGAAGATAATGATAAAAAAGTGGCTGTGATCCTCCCGCTGCCCTGCCCTCGTCGAAGCCGGCCCTCGTCGAAGCCCGCCCTCGTCAAAGATGGACAGCGGGAGATAGCGAACCGCTAGAGCAGATCAGGGCCGGATGGAATCGCCGGAGGCGATCCACCGACCCTGTGAATCTGCTCTACCCTTTTGAAGTAGATCGGATTCACGTGGTCAGATGGAACCGCGCCGCGGTTCCATCTGACCACGATCCGATCTAGTCGCCGTTGCGCTGCGCGATCACCTGCTCGGCGAGGCGGCCGGTCAGCTCCTGCAGGTGGTCGAAGCGCCAGTCGAAGCTGCCGACGCCGACCGTGAGCGAGCGCAGCTCGATGATGAGGTCCTGCAGCTCGGCCTCCGGCAGGTGGCACTTCAAGTCGTCCCAGCCCTTCCAGCCTCGACGCATCTCGAAGCCGAGAATCTGGCCGCGCCGCGCCGAAACCAGGGAGTGCACCTTGTTGGTGAATTCGCTGGGCACCGAGATGGTGACCTCGTAGATCGGCTCCAGCAGCACCGGGTCGCAGTTCGGCATGCCCTCCGACATCGCCATGCGGGCGACCGTCTTGAACGCCTGGTCGGAGGAGTCGACGGAGTGGTGCTGGCCGTCGTAGAGCGTCACCGAGACGTCGACCACCGGAAAGCCGAGCGGCCCGCGCGAGAGATACTCCTTAGTGCCATGCTCGACCGCGCCGATGTACTGGCGCGGGACCGATCCGCCGACCACCTTGTCGACGAACTCGAAGCCCTTGCCGCGCGGCAGTGGACGAATCTCCACGTGCACGTCGCCGAATTGCCCATGGCCGCCGGTCTGGCGCTTGAAGCGCGAGTGCTGCTTGGTCGCCTTGCGGATGGTTTCCTTGTAGCCGGTCTGCGGGCGCGCGGCGTCGACCTCCACGTTGAAACGGCTCTTGAGGCGTTCGACCGCCAGCTTCAGATGGATCTCGCCCTGGCCGCGCAGCAGCATCTCGTTGGTGTCGCCGTTGTGCTCCAGCACCAGCGAGGGATCCTCCTCGCAGAGCTTGGCGATGCTGGCGGTGAGCTTCACCTCGTCCTGGCGGTTGTGCGGCCGGATTGCCAGGCTGAACACCGGTTTCGGCGGCTCCGGCCAGAGGAGGCCGGCGTCGGCCTGAACGCCCGTCTCGGTCAGGAGATCGCCGGTCCTCACGACGTCCATGCGGCCGAGCGCAACCAACTCGCCGGGCTCCGCGCTCGCCGCCTTCTGGTTCTCGCCGCCCATCAGCCGATAGAGGCCGGAGACCTTCTCGCTGCCCAGGCTGTCGCCATCCTTCACACTGCCGCGCCAGATGCGCGCGATCGACATCTTGCCGGTGTGCTGAGCGTGGTAGGTGCGGATGACGCTGGCGGCGAGGCTGCTGCCGTCCGGTATGCCGAGCCTCGCGGCCGTAACTGCGGGGTCCGGCGTCTCGTGGCGCAGCGCTTTCCACAGGCGCGTGATGCCGTGGCCCTGCTCGGCGGAGCCGAACAGCACCGGCACGATGAGATCGTCGGCGAGATCCTTGCTGAGCTGCTCGTAGATCTCGGCGGAGGCCGGCACCTTGTCCTCGAGCAGTTGCTCGAGCAGCCCATCGTCGAAGTCGGCGAGGGATTCCAGAAGCTCGCGGCGCGCATCGGCCTCGCGGTCCTTCACCTGCTCGGGCATCTCGACGAGGTCGGACTGGCGGTCGAGGTTGTAGTGCCAGGCACGCTCGCTGACGAGGTCGACGAAGCCGGTTACCTCGTCATCCTCGCGGATCGGCACCTGGCGCAGCACCAGCGGGCGCTCGGACACCGACTGCAGTGCCTCGAGCAGGTCGCGCACACGCGCCGCGGCCTTGTCCATGCGATTCACGAAGAGGACGTGCGGGATCTGGTGGTCGTCGAGAAGCTTGAAGATCGGCGCCAGCGTGAGGCAGCGCGCGGGCTCCGGCGGCGCCACCACGACGGCCACGTCGACGCCCATCAGGGCGGAGCGGACGTCCTGCGCCAGCTCGATGGAGCCGGGACAATCGATGAACGACCAGGTCTCTTCCAGGTAAGTGCAGTGGGCGAAGTTGGGCTCGGTGGTCATCTGGCGGGCGCGCGCTTCCGGCGAGGGGTCGCCGAGCGCGGAGCCCTCGGCGACGGAGCCCTTGCGGTGCAGGGCGCCGGCCTGCAGCAGCAGGGCCTCGAGCAGGGTGGTCTTGCCGCTGGTATAGGGTCCGACGAGGGCGGCGCAGCGCGCCGCCGTGACCGATCTGGACGTCATGGTTGCCTCCCCGTTGCCCCCCGGGAGTCGGACCATGAGCTTCCCCATGGCGAACCTGGGGCGAACTGTCCTGGTTGGTTGAGCCGGCGCGGCCAGTGGTGGCACGTGCCGGCCTTTGTACGCCTATGGTTTCAAAGATCGAGCCCGGCTGGCAACCGAAAATCCTGAAGCGCGGGCGCGCCCAGGGTCTGGCCATGAATTTCAGTGACTTCGCTCGGGAGAACGCGGATAATTCTCCGCCGCAAGATCGCAAAGCCGCTCGGCGCCGCCTATATCGGGCAGGCGGACGGGTTGTTGTGTGGTCCGTTGCACTTTTTGGGAAACGCGACGAAGAGGACGCGGAAGGCCATGACGGCGCGGGTATTCATCGACGGCGAGGCAGGCACCACCGGGCTGCAGATCCGGGCGCGGCTCGAGGCGCGCGACGATGTTCGCCTGATCCGCCTCGGCGAGGCCGAGCGCAAGGACCCGGCGGCGCGCGCCCACGCCCTCAACGAGGCCGACCTCGCCATCCTCTGCCTGCCCGACGAGGCGGCGCGCGAGGCGGTCGCCATGATCGACAATCCGCGGACCCGGGTCATCGACGCCAGCACCGCCTACCGCACCGACCCCGGCTGGACCTACGGCTTTCCGGAGCTCGAGCGGGCGCAGGGCGAAAAGGTGAAGGCGGCCAAGCGGGTGAGCAACCCCGGCTGCTATCCGACCGGCGCCATCGCCCTCCTCCGCCCGCTCGTCGACGCCGGACTGCTGCCGCAGGACTTCCCGGTGACGGTGAACGCGGTCTCCGGCTACTCCGGCGGCGGCAAGGCCTTGATCCGGCGCTATGAGGACGCCGGCGCGCCCGACCACCTGAAGAGCGCCTACCGCGCCTACGCCCTCGGCCTCGCCCACAAGCACCTGCCCGAGATGCGCGTGCATGCCGGGCTCGCGCACAGCCCGCTCTTCGTGCCGGCGGTCGGCAACTACTACCAAGGCATGCTGGTGCAGGTGCCGCTGCAGCTCTGGGCGCTGCCCGCCACGCCCAAACCCGGCGATCTTCGCGATGCGCTGGCAGACCACTACGCCGGCCAGGACTTCGTCAGCGTCGCCACGGCGGAAGAGTCAAAGGGCCTGGAGGGCCTCGACCCCGAAGGCCTCAACGGCACCAACGACCTGCGCCTCTATGTCTTCGGCAACGCCGCCGACGACCAGGCGATGCTGGCCGCCGTGCTCGACAACCTCGGCAAGGGAGCCTCGGGCGCCGCGGTGCAGAACATGAACCTCATGCTGGGGCTCGATCCCCAGGCCGGCCTCGCCACGCGCCTCGCCGCCTGAGGCCATCCCACCGCACCGGGCGGCCGGCATCCCGGCCGCCGCTCTTTCTTGCTGCCGCTCGTTCGGCGTCCTGACCTGGCGCCAGCGCTGCCGCCTGCCTTCCCCCACCCCTACTCGTCACCGCCTGCGCCCGCCCGGCAGGCGCGGGCATTCGTCGTCATGAGAGGAGCAATGCCATGGACCACTACTTCGTGCTGACCGGCGCGCCTGGCAGCGGCAAGACGACGGTGCTGAATGCGCTCCGCCAGCTCGGCATCGCCACGGTCGACGAGCCGGCACGCCAGATCCTCGCCGAGCAGCGCTCCATCGGCGGCGCCGGCGTCCCCGACCGGAACCCGGCGTTGTTCACCGAGCTGCTGCTGTCTCGGGCCCTCTACGCCCATCGCCGCCACAGCGATAGCGAAGGGCCGCTGCTGTTCGACCGCGGGCTACCGGACGTCATCGGCTATGCGAGGCTGTTCGGAGCGCCCGCCGAAGCCGCGACGGCCGCAGCGCGGCGCTACCGCTACAATCGCACGGCATTCCTGGCGCCGGCGCTGCCAGAGATCTACTGCCGAGACGACGAACGCACGATGAGCTTCGAAGCCGCCCGCGACTTCGGCGAGATGATCCGCGGCGGTTATAAGACGCTCGGCTACGAGATCGTTGAGCTGCCGCGCGCCGCGCCGGGCGCGCGAGCGGGCTTCATGCTCGCACGCATGCTGGAGCGGCTGGCTTATTAGGCTGCTAACGCGGCGGCCTCTTCTTGAACCACGGGCAAGCCCGCTCGAACTGCGCCGCCAGGGCGAGGAGCGGCGCTTCCTCACCCACGCGCGCGGCGATCTGCACGCCGACCGGCAGGCCGTCGGCCGTCCAGTGCAGCGGTAAGGAGGCCGCCGGCTGGCCGGACATGTTGAACATCTGCGTGAAGACGACGTAGGGTCCCACTGCGCGATTGAAGCCGTCGAGGTCGTCCTCGCAGGTATCCAGCGCGCCGAGGCGCATCGGCGGCTGCGCCATGGTGGGCGTCAGCAGCACATCGTAGCGAGCAAAGAACGCGGCCAGGCGTTCGCCGATCGCGCGGATGCCGGCGACCGCGCGCAGGTACTGTGTGGCGGACAACCTGGCGCCACGTTCGGCGAAGCGCCAGGTGATGATTTCCACGTCACCCTCATCGGCGCCTTCCGGCCTCAGCGGATTATCAGGCGCCAGCGCGTCGGCGATGCTGGCGGCCACGATGGTGATCATCGCCCGGCGCAGCAGGCCATAGTCGATCTCCGGGTCGGCCTCCTCCACCGTGTGGCCGAAGGTCGCCGCCAACTCCGCAGCGCGCTCGACCGCCGCCCGGCACTCGGGGTGCAGCGCAACGTCGTCGGGCGTGCGCGCGGTCCAGGCGATGCGCAACCGGCCGGGATCGCGTTCGACCGCGTCGAGGAAGGGCGTCGCCGGCTTCGGGAGGCTGAAGGGATGGTGGCTCGGCGGCCCGCGGAGGGCGTCGAGCAGCGCTGCCGAATCACGCACGCTGCGCGTCACCGCATGGAAGGCGGCGAGGCCGGCCCAGGCCTCGCTGGTGAGATTGCGCCCGCGGCTCGGCTTCAGGCCGAAGACGCCGCAGCAGGACGCCGGGAT
>DATCXZ010000199.1:0-6933 GCA_036570545.1 Kiloniellaceae bacterium | reverse complement strand
CATCTGCTTCGGGATCAGGTAGCGCTGGGCGATCTGCACCTTCTCGTCCTCGGTGTAGCCGGGGATGCGGATCACCTCCATGCGGTCGAGCAGCGGCCCGGGCATGCGCAGCGTGTTGGCGGTGGTCACGAACATCACGTCGGAAAGATCGTAGTCGACCTCCAGGTAATGGTCGTTGAAGGTGCTGTTCTGCTCCGGATCGAGCACCTCCAGCAGCGCCGACGACGGGTCGCCGCGCCAGTCGGCGCCGAGCTTGTCGACCTCGTCGAGCAGGAACAGCGGATTCGAAGACTTCGCCTTCTTCATCGACTGGATGACCTTGCCGGGCATCGAGCCGATGTAGGTGCGCCGGTGGCCGCGGATCTCCGCTTCGTCGCGCACGCCGCCGAGGCTCATGCGCACGAAGTTGCGGCCGGTCGCCCTGGCGATCGACTTGCCGAGCGAGGTCTTGCCGACGCCCGGAGGGCCGACGAGGCAGAGGATCGGGCCCTTCACCTTCTTCATGCGCTGCTGCACGGCGAGGTATTCGAGGATGCGCTCCTTCACCTTCTCGAGGCCGTAGTGGTCGGCGTCGAGAATCTCCTGCGCGTGCTTGATGTCGCGCTTCACCTTGGTGCGCTTCTTCCAGGGGATCGAGAGGATCCAGTCGAGGTAGTTGCGCACTACAGTAGCCTCGGCCGACATCGGGCTCATGGAGCGCAGCTTCTTCAGCTCCGCCATCGCCTTTTCGCTGGCTTCCTTGCTCAGCTTGGTCGACTTGATGCGCTCTTCCAGCTCGGCCAGCTCGTCGCGGCCGTCTTCGCCCTCGCCGAGCTCCTTCTGGATCGCCTTGAGCTGTTCGTTCAGATAGTACTCGCGCTGGGTCTTCTCCATCTGCCGCTTCACGCGGTTGCGGATGCGCTTTTCGACCTGCAGCACGCCGATCTCGCCTTCCATGAAGGCGTAGACCTTCTCCAGGCGATCGCTGACCGTCTCGCTCTCCAGCAGCTCCTGCTTCTCGGGAATCTTGAGCGCCAGGTGCGAGGCGACGGTATCCGCCAGCTTGCTGAAGTCGTCGATCTGATTGATCGACACCAGCACTTCCGGCGGGATCTTCTTGTTCAGCTTGATGTACTGCTCGAACTGCGACACCACGGTGCGCGCGAGCGCGTCGAGCTCACGGTCGTCGCCGGCGTCATCGGGAACCGCCTCGGCGTAGGCCTGGAAGAAGTCCTCGGTGTCCGCGTACTTGCTGATGCGCGCGCGCTGTCCACCCTCGACCAGCACCTTCACGGTGCCGTCCGGCAGCTTCAAGAGCTGCAGCACGGTGCCGATGGTGCCGACGGAGTAGATGTCGGCCGGCGTCGGGTCGTCCTGCGCAGCGTTCTTCTGGGTGACCAGAAGGATCTGCTTGTCGTCCTTCATCACGTCCTCGAGGGCGCGCACGGACTTGTCGCGGCCGACGAACAGCGGCACGATCATGTGCGGAAAGACGACGATGTCGCGCAGTGGCAGAACCGGGAAGAGGTTACCGCGAGCAAGTTCCAACATAATACCTCGGCTAAACGGAGGGGGCGTGCAACTCTGGGCAGGCAAGGAGCGGCGGACGCCCCAGTGCGGGACGTCCCAAGCTACTAAAGTCAGATTTAAAAATTGTAGATTCTCTACGAGACTTCAAGGCCCACGAATGAGCCAAGCATAACAGGCTGTTAGGCGCTGGTCCCGAGGTCTTCGCGGCGGTCGGTGTAGATGTAGAGCGGCTTGGCCCGGCCATCGACGACCTCGCGGTTGATGACGATCTCCTCGACATTGTCCAGCCCCGGCAGGTCGAACATCGGATCAAGCAGAATCGATTCCATGATCGAGCGCAGGCCGCGGGCGCCGGTCTTGCGGGCGATCGCCTTGAGGGCGATGGCCTTGAGGGCATCCTCGGTGAACTCGAGGCGCACGTCCTCCATCTCGAAGAGGCGCTCGTACTGCTTCACCAGGGCGTTCTTCGGCTGCGTCAGGATCTCAATGAGGGCGCCCTCGTCCAGATCCTCCAGGGTGGCCACCACCGGCAGGCGGCCGACGAACTCCGGGATGAGGCCGAACTTCAGCAGATCCTCAGGCTCGACATCCTTCAGGATCTCGCCCGTCGAGCGGTCCTCGGGGCCGCGCACGTCGGCGCCGAAGCCGATCGAGCTGCCCTTGCCGCGCCCGGCGATCAGCTTGTCGAGGCCGGCGAAAGCGCCGCCGCAGATGAACAGGATATTGGTGGTGTCGACCTGCAGGAACTCCTGCTGCGGATGCTTGCGGCCGCCCTGCGGAGGCACCGAGGCGACGGTGCCTTCCATGATCTTCAGCAGCGCCTGCTGCACGCCCTCGCCCGACACGTCGCGGGTGATCGAGGGGTTGTCCGACTTGCGGCTGATCTTGTCGACCTCGTCGATGTAGACGATGCCGCGCTGCGCGCGCTCGACGTTGTAGTCGGCGGACTGCAGCAGCTTCAGGATAATGTTCTCAACGTCCTCGCCGACATAGCCGGCCTCGGTCAGGGTCGTGGCGTCGGCCATGGTGAAGGGCACGTCGAGGATGCGCGCCAGGGTCTGCGCCAGCAGGGTCTTGCCGCAGCCGGTCGGGCCGACCAGCAGGATGTTGGATTTTGCCAGCTCGACGTCTGAGGACTTGGCGCCGTGCGCCAGGCGCTTGTAGTGATTGTGGACGGCGACGGAGAGCACCCGCTTGGCGTGGCTCTGCCCGATCACGTAGTCGTCCAGCACGCTGCAGATGTCCTGCGGCGTCGGCACGCCGTCGCGCGACTTCACCAGCGTCGTCTTGTGCTCTTCGCGGATGATGTCCATGCAGAGCTCGACGCATTCATCGCAGATGAACACGGTCGGACCCGCGATGAGCTTCCGCACCTCATGCTGGCTCTTGCCGCAGAAGGAGCAGTAGAGAGTATTCTTGGAATCGCTGCCGCTGGACTTGGTCATACCGCTATAACTAGGCGCCTCTTCCTTGTTAAGCCATGTTAATCAAACGGCCCGCCCCCACACAATGACAAAAAACCGCGGGATTTGAGCTAGATCCGGGCAACCGGCCGGACCCGTTCGATGGCGAAGCAATTTGAGCCTAATTTGAAGGGCTCAATAATCTGTTAACGAAAGCGTTAACCCGGAAGGTTTCGGCGTCCGCCACAGCTTCCGCGGCTCTAGCTCTTGCCGGCCGGGGTCGGCGATTCGCTGCTCGGCCGCTTGTCGACGACCTCATCGATGAGACCGAAGGCCTTGGCCTTCTCGGCGTCCATGAAATTGTCCCGCTCCATCGCCTTTTCAATGGTCTCCAGATCCTTGCCGGTGTGGTGGCAGTAGAGCTCGTTCAGGCGCTGGCGCGTGCGCATGATCTCCTCGGCGTGGATCTGGATGTCGGTGACCTGGCCCTGGAAGCCGCCGGAGGGCTGGTGGATCATGATCTTGGAGTTGGGCAGCGCGAAGCGCTTGCCCGCGGCGCCCGCCATCAGCAGCAGGGAGCCTGCCGAGGCCGCCTGGCCGATGCAGACGGTCTGCACCTGCGGGCGGATGTACTGCATGGTGTCGTACATGGCGAGGCCGGCGCTCACCACGCCGCCCGGCGAGTTGATGTAGAAGAAGATGTCCTGGGTCGGGTTTTCCGATTCGAGGTACAGGAGCTGCGCGCAGATCAGGCTGGCCACCGCATCGTGCACCGGGCCGGTCAGGAAGATGATGCGCTCCTTCAGCAGGCGCGAATAGATGTCGTAGGCGCGCTCGCCCCGGCTGGTCTGCTCGACCACCATGGGAACCAGCGTGTTCATGACCGTTTCAGGCAGATTATTCATGGACAGTCCTCAGAATCGGGAGCCCTGCAGGGAATCGGGCACACAGATGTAAGGGCTGGCGGCGGCCAGGGAAAGCCCCCTTTGTCGGCATCACGTTCATGGGTGCCGGGACATCCGCCGGAATGCTGCAGAACCGCTGGCATCCTTCGAGACGCCCGCCCGGGCTGACGCCCGGCCGCGCTCAGGATGAGGTAAACCTTTGGTCGCACAAAGAAAGAACCTCATGCTGAGGAGCGCCGCCAGGCGCGTCTCGAAGCACGCGCGCTGGTCCAGGCGTCAGCCCTCGCCTTCGGCCTCGTCCCCGCCCGCCGCAGCGTCGTCGCCGGCGTCCTTCGCCTTGGCCTTGCTCTTGGTGGCCTTCTTCGCCGGCTTCTTGGCGGCCTTTTTGGGCTCTTCCGCGGCGGCCGCCTTCTCCTCCTCCTCGCGCAGCGCGTCGGCGGTGACCTCCCGCTCGCTCACCTTGGCGAGGTCGATGATGAAGTCGATCACCTTGTCCTCGAAGAGCGGCGCGCGGAGCTGGGCCTGGGCCTGCGGGTTGGAGCGGTAGAATTCCACCACCTGGTTTTCCTGGCCGGGATGGCGCTGGGCCTCCATGAAGAGAGCCTTGTTCACCTCGTCCTGGGTGACCTCGATCTGGTTCAGGCGGCCGACCTCGGAGAGCAGCAGCCCGAGCCGCACCCGCCGCTCGGCGATCGCGCGGTAGTCGGCCTTCACCTCCTCGTCGTCCTTGCCCTCGTCGTCAGGGTCGGTGCGGCCCTGCTCGCGGTCGTTCTCGACCTGCTGCCAGATGGCCTCGAACTCGAGGTCGACCATGGCCTGCGGCACCTCGAAGTCGTGCCCCTCGGAGAGCTGGTCGAGGATCTCGCGCTTCATGCGCATGCGCGCGAAGCCGTCGTAGTCCTGGGCCAGGCGCTCCCTCACCTTCTGGCGCAGGTCGTCGAGGCCCTCGGCGCCCATCGACTGGGCCAGTTCGTCGTTCAGCTCGGCCGGCACCGGCTCGCGGATCTCCTTCACCGTGCACTCGAAGACCGCCGGCTGGCCCGACAGCTTCTCGTTGCCGTAGCCTTCCGGGAAGGTGATGTTCACCGTGCGGGCCTCGCCCACGGCGGCACCGATGAGCTGCTCCTCGAAGCCGGCGATGAAGCTGTTCGAGCCGAGTTCCAGGTGGTGGTCCTCGCCAGCCATGCCGGGCAGCGCCTCGCCGTGCACCGTGCCCTTGAAGTCGATGACCAGGATGTCGCCGGACTGCGCCGGGCGCGGCGTCTCCAGCGGCCGGGATTCCTTGCGGCTGGCCGCCAGGCGCTCCAGCGCCGAGGAAACCTCCTCGTCCGGCACCGTGATCTTCACCCGCTCGAGCTCGATGGCGCTGAAGTCCATCGGCGTGATCTCGGGCAGCAGCTCGATCGCCATGCTGTACTCGAGATCCTTGCCGTCCTCGAAGGAGTCGATCTCGATCTTGGGCTGCACGGCGGGCCGCAGGCCGCGCTCGTTCAGCGCCTGGGCCGAGGAATCGGTGACCGCGCGCTCCAGCACCTCGCCCATCACCGAGGGGCCGTAGCGCTGCTTCAGCAGCTTGATGGGCGCCTTGCCCGGGCGAAAGCCCGGGATCTTCACGCGGGCGCTGATCTCACGAAGCCTGTTCTCGACTTTCTCGGTGATTTCCTTGGCTTCGATGACGACCTTAAAGTCGCGCTTCAAGCCGTCGCTGTTAACTTCAGTGACCTGCATGGTGGCCTAGGCCTTCCTCAGCCTCGTCTTGGATGAAAGGTCGAAGCGCTCCGGCGCCCACGAGGATGGCGGGCAGGAAAGCGCTTCCTTGGAGAAGCTCGCTGTGCCGCGCGAACGCTGGTGCGGGCGGAGGGACTCGAACCCCCACGGATTGCTCCACTGGTACCTAAAACCAGCGCGTCTACCAGTTCCGCCACGCCCGCGCTTGCCGCGGAGGGCCGATGTATAACATCGCGGCCGCCCGCGCAATAGCGGCGGGACTCCGGAACGGAAGGAAAAGCAAGGGGGACGGCGGGCGCGACGCCGGCCGGCGGGTCAGGAGCCGACGGGCTCGCAGAAGTGCTCGAGGAAGGTCTTGATGCCCAGCACGCGGGGGCCGTCCTCGAAGGGGCGGCGGCCCGGCTGGTCGATGCGCAGGTCGTAGCGCACGTGGGTCATGCCGAGGATCTCGCAGAGCCCGACGATCGTGGCGGTCTCCTGGCGACCCTTGCCGCCGGCGTGGCGGAACACGCGGCCCACCTTGACCTGATCCATGTTCAGGCCGCGGCGGCCGAACAGCCGGCGCTCGCCGGTACCGGTCAGCGCGCCGGAGAGGTTGCGCCAGAAGGTGCCCTGCCTGGCGACGGGTCGGGCCACCGGCCGCTCGGCGGCTTCAGGCTCGGCGTGGGTGGTTTCCATCGTCATGCAAGGCAGATTAGCGGCAAATATTTGATACAGGATTAATGCCGGTTGGCATCCTGCCGAAGGCCGGATCAGGCGTTTCCCGATTAAGCATTCTGGGTCTCGCGGGCGATGGCGTCGCGGAAGCGTTCGGCGAAGCTCTGCAGGCCGAGGGTGCGGCGCTCCTCGTACTTGGCGAGGCGGGCGCGCTCCACCGACACGTCGTAAGTGACGTGGGGAATGCCAAGGGCATCCCTGCCGACGTCCACCACCTTGGCGATTTCGACGATGTTGCCTTCGTGGGCCAGCTTGTACACGCCGCCGACCTTGATGCTGTCGGCCTTCACCGGCTGCTTGAACCAATGTGCTGCGAGCATGTTCCCGTCACCTTCTAGCCAAGTCTACCCCCCGGACGCACAGCCCCCCGACTGCAGCGCCTGCCACTTTACTGCCGGAGGAGTAAAGCTTTGGTTAACGATTGTGACGGAACTATCTAAAACTGCTGGGAAAAGCCGCGTCAGTCAGGCGCTCTATGGCTGAGTCCGTGGAGCGCCTGCAAAACCGCCGGTAGCGCGTCCGGCAGGTCCTCGGCGATCATCCCGGGACCCAGGCCTGCGGCGGCGCCGGCGTGCAGCCAGACCGCCGCCGCCGCCGCCTCGAAGGCCGGCATGTCCAGAGCCAGCAGCCCGCCGATCATGCCGGCGAGCACGTCGCCGGTGCCGCCGGTG
>DATCXZ010000198.1:0-4616 GCA_036570545.1 Kiloniellaceae bacterium | reverse complement strand
GATCGACGAGCTTGCCGCCGTCGCTGCTCGACAGCCCCAGCGCCTGGCCCACCACCCTGAGGGCGACCGAGCGGGCCCAGGGCTCGTTGCGCTCGCTGGCCAGCCGGACCGCCCGGCGCGCGACCTCGATCGCGCGGTCGAGCTCGCCGGTCTGCAGCAGGGCATCGGCGAGCCAGGCGGAGAACATCGCCATCATGAACCGGCGGCCCAGACGGTCGGCCATATCGAGTGCGCGCGTCAGCGCTTCGACGCCCTCGCGCGCCATCCCAGCCTCGACGAGGGCGAAGCCGCGGTACCCCTCCGAAGTGTACTGGCGCAGCAGGTCGCCGCGCTGAACCGCCCGCTCCTGCGCCCGCTCGAAGGCGGCCAGGGCGGCCGCCGCCTCGCCGTGCCAGATCTGGATGATGCCCAGGGCCTGCAGACTGACAATGAGGCAGGTCGGGTCCGGCAGGTCCTCGGAGATCTGCAGCGCCTGGTTGCAGGCGGTGTAGGCCGCCGCAAACTTCTCCTGCTTGGCATGGCAGAGCGCCTGGAAGGCGGCCTGCTCGGCCTCGCCCGAGCGCGGCCCCGAGAGGACGTGCTGGCGGCGCGCCATGCCAGGCGTGCCGCCCTCCGGCGTTACGAAGCCGGCAAGACTGGCGAAGCACTCCGGCAGCAGCCAGAAGCTTTCCATCGCGCCGCCCTTGTAGCCCCGCGGGATCAGGCGGATCGAGGCGAAGGCCTTGCGAAGCTGCCCCTTTCGGTGGCAGAGCCGTGAGCGCGTCAGCAGCGCGGCGGCCGACAACTGGCTGTCGGCCTGCTTCAGCCCAGGCCAGAGGCCGGCCAGCAGCTCGTCGGCGCGGCCGACGTCGCCGCGCAGCTCCGCAAGGCTGGTCGCCACGATCTGGGTCTCGATCTCGAACCGTCTGCGCTCCTCGCCCGGCGGCAGCGCGGCGATATCGGTCAGCGCGCGCTTGAGCTGCGGCTCGGCGGATTCCAGGTTGCCCTCGTCGATCTCGCGCCGGGCGACGCGAAGTTGGTGCGGCACCGCCAGTGTCCAGCGCGCCGCCTGGCGGTAGTGGCCAGCGATCTCGTAGCTGTCCTCGCAGCTTCCGGGGGCTGCCAACTCCTCGAGTGCCATGGCCGCCGCATAGTGCAGATGCCGGCGATGCGACGGCATGAGCTGCTGCAGGACTTTGCAGCCCACCGCCTCCTGCACCCGGCCGCGCCCGGCCTCATCATCCCACAGCAGCAGTCCGGCCGCACAGAGCTCGCGGATAGCGGCATCGCTCTGCTCCGGCGAGCGCTCGCCGATGGCGTCGAGCAGCCGGCGCGAGAAGTGGTTCTCGCAGACCGCCGCGATCTGCAGCAGCTCCACCGCGGCGCTGCTGAGGTTGCTGATCGGCACCGCCGGCGCCTCTGCGACCGACACGGCGGGCAGCTGCAGCGGCTGGCCGGCGGACGCCGCCGACCAGCCGGGCTCCGCGCGCAGCAGGATCGCCTTGTAGAGCGCCTCGGTCTCCGGTTCCGGCGCCACGTCGAGCTCCTCGCGCAGCAGCGACCGGCAGGCATCGTAGGCGGCCAGTGCCGAAGTGCGCTGTCCGGAGGCCGCGAAAGCGCGCATCAGCCAGCGGTGCATGTCCTCGCGCAGAGGGTCGAGCGCCAGGATGCGCCGGGCCGTGCGAATCGCCGATTCCTGCGCGCCGGCCTGCTCCTGCAGGGCGAGCAGCCTGGCAAGGATCGCCTCGACCTGCTCGCGGTACCATGCGCGGGTCTGCTGCAGCCATTCGTTAAAGACTTCGGAATCGACTTCGATGCCGGCGAGGAACTCCCCGCGGTAGAGTTCCACCGCGCGGACCAGGGAGTCCTGGTCGCCGGCCGTCTGCAGGCGGGCGAAGTCGACAACGTCGATCTCCACCGCGCTGTCGTCGAGCACGACCTCGCGGCGGGAGAATTGGACGAAGGCCAGCCCGTGCGCCGCGAGATTGCGGGTCAGGGTGAGGCGGGCCTGGCGCAGGCTCTGCAGTGCGCCGGCCTGCGTCGACTCGCTCCACAGAAGGTTCGCCAGCACCTCACGCGGCTGGCTGTGCGATGTGCCGGCGGCGAGGAAGGCGATCAGCGCCTCTGTCTTGCGCAGCGTCAGTCCCGCCACCTCGCCAGAGGCGTCCGAGAGCGAAAAGCCGCCGAACAGCCGCAATTTGGGTGAGGCGCTCATGGAAATTTGCTCGTGTCCCCTGCCGCCGGCCGCCTCAGTGGCAGCCGACTGCCCCCTTCTTCGAGACGACCGCAGCGGGCGCCTTCGGGAAGAACAAGCGTACCTGCGTCTCCGCGTAGCCGTCGCTGTCTATGAAGAGGTAGCCGCCGGACTGGGTCACGATGCTGTATGCCGTGGTCAGTCCCAAGCCCTTGTGGACCTTCGGATCCTTCGTCGTGAAGTACGGCATGAGCGCGCGGCTGATGATGTCGGGCGGCATGCCGCAGCCGTTGTCGGTGACCCGCAGGCAGACGTAGTCCCCGCTCTTCAGGCCCGGCAGGTCCTGCATCGTCTCGCGCCCCGCGCGCACGTTCAGCGCTTCCACGTAGACTCTGCCCTGACCGTCCACCGCCTCGACCGCGTTGGCGACCAGGGCATCGAGGGCGCGCATGATCTGCTCGCTGTCAACGAAAACGGGCCAGAGTCCGATCGAGGAGACGGTCTCCAGCGCCACCGACCGCGGCAGGCGCGACCCGAAAGCGGCGACCACTTCGTTGACGAGGCCGTCGAGCATGGCCGGCCGCGGCGCCAGTTTCTGGCGCTGGGCCACCGGTAGCAGATCTTCCAGCAGTGCCTGCGTCGCCTGCAGCAGCTCGCCGGAGCCGCCGAGATCGGCGCCCCTGACGGCACGCCGCGTCGCCCCATCCAGGCGGTTCGCCAGTTCCCTGACGAAGCGGGAGACGTGGGTCATGGTCATTGCCGTCTGGCGGCGCTGCTCGGCAGTTTTCATGGCCGTGATGTCGAGGAACTGGACCACCGTGCCGCCGGTATTCTGGGGCTGCTCGGCGATCATCATCCAGCGGTTGCCAACGAGGTGGCGCGCCGCCATGCCGCCGCGGCTGCCGAGCGGCGCGCCGCCCTCCGTGAGTCCCGCGGAGGGGCGCTTGATCAGCCGGTCGGCGAGCAGGCGCTGGGAGATGCCGGCGCTGACGTCGGCATAAAGTGAGCCGAGCTGCAGCTGCTGCCTCATGTCCGGAAACAGGCTTTGCAGCTCGCCGTTCATGCGCACGAGCCGGTCTTTGTCGTCAAACACCGCAACGCCGCCAGGCAGGTTGCGCACCATTTCCTCCAGCCGGCGC
Source organism: Kiloniellaceae bacterium (assembly GCA_036570545.1). Taxonomy (GTDB): domain Bacteria; phylum Pseudomonadota; class Alphaproteobacteria; order Kiloniellales; family Kiloniellaceae; genus Pelagibius. Next base: position 1,304 of record DATCXZ010000198.1, on the reverse strand, counting down.
AGCGCCTCCAGATCCACCGAGGAGACCTCCTGTGTGCCGGCTTGCTCCAACTCCCAGCGCGCAGTGAGCGCGATTGCCAGTTGCTGGATCTCCGTCGTGTGGAAGGGCTTCTGCAGCACGAAGAGACGGTCGGCCGGCGGAATCTGCTTGGCCAGATCGATGGTCTGGATGTCGGTATATGCTGTCACGATGACGATCGGCAGGCGCGCGTCGATCTCGCGGATCTTGATGGCCGCCTCAAGCCCGTTGATACCCGGCGGCATGCGCACGTCGAGGAATGCCGCGGAGAACGGCTGGCCCTGGTCGCGCGAGCGGACGACGCTCCGCACCGCCGCCTCGCCCTGATTCACTGAGACCAGCTCCACGTTCGGCAAGCTGCTCTTGGGACTCTGCGCCCCGAACAGCTCGTCTTGCAGCTCCACGAGTCGGGGGTCCTCATCGCCGGTCCCGGGCAGCGCCAGGGCACAGTGATAGTCCTCGATCAGATCGGGCTCGTCGTCGGCGACAAGGATGCGAGCGGTCGCGTTCATGGGCTCCGGAAGCTCCCAGGACCTGCCCCACGCCAAGGTCCTACTGTCGTATATTAAGGCGTTCTGACTTAAGTTTGACACAGACTGCCGCCGGTTCGGAAGTTAAATTGCCGACTTGTTTACATAACTCATACATATATATCATAATTTTGAGTGTTTAGAGGCATGACGAACTGTCCGCTTACGACGTCGCCTTGGGCGATCATGGCGCCCTCGATCACCCAGGGAGCGATCAGTTCGTCACTGGTCAGGCCGGCGATGAAGAGCCTGCCCCGGACCTGATCCCGGGTTTGGGTGCGCCACTTGCCGAAAGGGGCTGTCCCGTAGAGGCGTTCGCCGACGGGTGCCCGGCCACGCAGGCGCGTCAGGCTGGTCTTGACCGAAGTCTCGTCCCACGGGTCCGGCTTCGCCCGGTCCTCTCTCAGTACGTCGGCCAGTTCCTGCAGCGTGGTGTCCGGCTCGGATTTCATCCGCGCAAGCAGAAAGGCGATGTGCGCCGTCAGCTTGCCCGCCGTCCCCGGCGCCCGCCCCTTCGGCTTGGGTGCAACGCTGCCATGGTCCCGTTGAGCTGCGGCAAGCCGCACCGCCGTGCTGGGAGAAACACCGAACACCCCCGCGGCTGCACGGGCCGAGTGGCCTTCTTCTACGTACCCGACAATCCGCTCGCGAAGATCCAGAGAATAGGGTTTGCCCATGATTCACCTCCACACATGGTGAATCACATTTCGGCCCCTTGGGAATCCCCCGCACGTCAAAGGCAAACCGCTCTAGGAC
>DATCXZ010000197.1:0-1554 GCA_036570545.1 Kiloniellaceae bacterium | reverse complement strand
CGGCGTGCTGGCGGCGGCGCGCGCGGCGCTCGACGGCCACCTCATCGGCTACACCGATGCCATGGGCCTGCCGACGCTGCGCCGGCGCATCGCCCGCCACTATGGCGAGTGGTACGGCCACGACCTCGATCCGCGCCGCGTCATGGTGACCACCGGCTCCTCGGCCGGCTTCCTCATCGCCTTCCTCGCCGCCTTCGATGCCGGCGATCGCGTCGCGCTGGCGGCGCCGGGCTATCCGGCCTACCGCAACATCCTCGCGGCGCTCGGCGTCGAGCCGCTGCTGCTGCCGGCGGAGGCGGAGCATCGCTTCCAGCCGACGCCGGAGCTGCTGCAGCGGCTGCCGACGCCGCCCGACGGCCTCATCGTGGCCTCGCCGTCGAACCCGGCGGGCACCATGGTCGGCCGCGCCGAGATGCGGGCGCTGGTCGACTACTGCCGCGAGGCGGGCATCCGCCTGGTGTCGGACGAGATCTACCATGGCATCTGCTTCGACCAGCCCGGCGTCAGCGCGCTGGAGCTGACCGACGATGCGGTCGTCATCAATTCCTTCTCCAAGTACTTCTCGATGACCGGCTGGCGGCTCGGTTGGATGGTGCTGCCGGAAGACCTGCTGCGGCCGGCCGAGTGCCTCGGCCAGAACCTCTTCATCTCGCCGCCCTGCCTGTCGCAGCTCGCCGGCGAGGCGGCCTTCGACTGCACGACGCAGCTCGACGGCTACGTGGCCGCTTACGCGCGCAACCGCGCCCTTCTGCTGCGCGAGCTGCCGAAGGCGGGGCTCGATCGCCTGGCGCCGGCCGACGGCGCCTTCTACATCTACGCGGACGTCTCGGCGCTGACCAACGACAGCGAGGCGTTCTGCAAGCGCATGCTGGCAGAGATCGGCGTGGCGGCGACGCCCGGCATCGACTTCGATCCCGACCGCGGGCGGCACTTCGTGCGCTTCTCCTTCGCCGGACGCGAGGCGGTCATGGCCGAAGCGGCGCAGCGGCTGCAGGGGTGGCTGAAAAGCTGAAGTCTCTGGCAGGCTCGGGAGAGGCTCCCTCCCCACCCCCGTCCGTCACCCTCGGGCTTGACCCGAGAGTCCATCGTTCAGCAGCGCGATGCCTGAACGCAGGATGCTCGGCTTAAGTCGAGCATGACGGTGTTAGGGGCAGGCGACCTGTATCAGTCCTTCACACGAAGCGGTTCCACCAGCCGCGGCGCTTGGGCTGATCGTCGTCGGCCTTCTTGCCACGCGGCGGCTCCCCATGCGGCAGATCCAGGGTCGAGACATCCTGCTCGACGTCCGAACGGCCGCTCGTCGCCGGGCTGGCCAACGTGGCCGGCTCGATGACGACCTTGGGATCGGTCGTGGAGATGTCGGGCAGCGCCGTCGGCTCGGGGCTGGTGAAGGCGGCTTCCGCCCGGGCAGCTTCCGCCTCCGGCGTGGTCGGGGCCGGCTCTGCGTCGGCCAGCGTGGCCTCGCTTGCTACCGGCTCGCCCAACGTCGGCTCGCCGAACGCCAGCTCGTCCGACCTTGGCTCCGCCGCCGTTGCGGGCTCGCTCTTGCGCCCA
>DATCXZ010000196.1:0-6787 GCA_036570545.1 Kiloniellaceae bacterium | reverse complement strand
ACACCGCCTGCAGGCGATGACAACCTGACAAGGGATTATGAAACGACCGCCTCCGCCCGCCCCGCGGGCTCCGCGCCGCAACCTTGCTGTCCTCAGCGCCTGCCAGAGCGCCAATAGGTTCACAAGCTCTCAGCATGAGGTAAGAAATCGACCTTGATGACGTCATGCTGAGGATCCGATCTACTTCAAAAGGGTAGAGCAGATTCACAGGGTCGGTGGATCGCCTCTGGCGATTCCATCCGACCCTGATCTGCTCTAGCGAGCGTCTCGAAGCACGCCGGCCTGCGCTCGCCTGGTGTCTCCCGCTGCTACTGAATGAACGAGTCGCGCTGGATCTGGTCCATGCGGATCTCGTACTCCTGCTGGTCGATGCGGCCCTCGTCGTAGTCCTCCTGGACCTTGCTTCTCTGGTTGTCGAGGTGAAGCTCGTAGCCGCCTGCCGTGCCGCCGGCGCCTACCGCGCCGCCCAGCAGGGCCTCGCAGCCGGTCACCAGAAACATCGATGCAAGCAGCGCCGCCGCTGCAACCTTGGGCGCGGTCCTGGTCATGGCGGTCCTGGTCATGGCCGTCTTCCTCTTTCCCGGATTTTCTTCAGCCCACCAACGCGGCGCGCGCGCTCCGGTTCCACTCCTGCGTTCGGAAGGCTGGTGCCCGCTGCCGGACTCGAACCGGCACGGCCTTGCGGCCTCGGGATTTTAAGTCCCGTATGTCTACCAGTTCCATCAAGCGGGCCTGCGGCCGAAGGCTCTAAAACCGGGCCGCTTTCCTTGTGCCCCAGGGCCGGGAGGGTTGCAAGGACCCGCCCGGCGGCCCGCGGCCGCGCCGGCTTCCCCTATGAAGGAAGCTTCAATGGCGGGGAGGGAGCTGGCGGGGGGCAGCGGCGGCAGGATACATTGCCACGCTCTGAGGCCAATGGCCCCCGGGGACAAGCCCCGGGGTGACAGCGGTGTTGCCGGGAGAGGCGACCGGAAGGAGAGCTATTCCGCCCCCTCTTGCTCGGCCGCCCTCTTGCGGCGGCGGGTGGCGACGAGATTCAGAGTCTCCACCATCAGCGAGAAGGCGATGGCGAAGTAGAGATAGCCGCGCGGCACGTGGAAGTGCAGCGCATCGGCGACCAGGGCAACGCCGATCAGCAGCAGGAAGGCCAGCGCCAGCATCTTGGTGGTCGGGTGACGGCGGATGAAATTGCTGATCGGCGTGGCGGCGAACATCATCACGGCGATGGCGATGCAGACGGCGGTGACCATGATCGGCAGGTTGTCGGTCATGCCGACCGCAGTGATCACCGAATCGAGCGAGAAGACGATGTCGATGGCGAGGATCTGCGCGATGGCCGCGGCGAAGGAGGTGGTCTTGCCACCGCCGTGCCCGCTGCCGTGTCCGCCCTCGACGGTGCCGTGGATCTCCGAGGTCGCCTTGACGAGCAGGAAGAGGCCGCCGCCCATCAGGATGATGTCGCGCCAGGATACTTCCAGGTCGAAGATCTCGAACAGCGGCGTGGTCAGCTTGGTGAGCCACACGAGGCCGGCGAGCAGCGCCAGGCGGCCGATCAACGCGAGGCCGAGGCCGAGCCGCTGGGCGAACACGCGCCGGTTCTCCGCCACCCGCTCCGTGATGATCGACAGGAAGATGATGTTGTCGATGCCGAGAACGATCTCGAGGAAGGTGAGGGTCAGCAGGCTGGCCCAGATGTTGGGATCGGCGATCCAGTCGAGCATCGTTTCTCGCTCCGTCGTCGTGATGTGGCCGTCGTGATGTGGCGCGGATGGCAGCAGGGTTGGCGCCGGGACAACGGCAGCGGCGGCCAAAGGGTTGCCAGGGTCCCCCACAGCGATTCCCCCGACAGCCACTGCCCCGAGTAGCAAACCAAAGGGTAGATCGAGGGACCGATTAGGGATTTCAAGGATGCGGGCGGCAGTTTTTCCCGTCTATCCCCGTTTTTTTTGCTCGCCAACGGTCCGCGCTGGGAAGGGAGGAGGGAAGGCGTCTCAATCCTCGCCCGGCGCCGGGAGGCCGGGACGCCCGACGACCTGCGCCGGCAGCACGCGGAACAGCAACGGCGTAAGCACCACGATGAGGAAGATGCGGACGATATGGTGGGTGGCCACCAGCGCGGCGTCGATCGACAGCGCCAGGGCGATGAGGCTCATCTCGGCGACGCCGCCGGGCGCGAAGGCAAGGAAGATGCCGATGGTCGGCAGGCCGGTCAGCGGATGCAACAGCACCGCGCAGAGCATGCCGGTGCTGACCAGGATGATCGTGCTGCCGATCGAGGCGACGATGCTGCGCGCCACCAGCGCCATCTTCACGCCGGCGAAGCGGCAGCCGATGGTGGTGCCGACCACCACCTGCGCGGCATTGATAAGCTCGACGGGCGGCTTGGCGTCGGTGACGCCGGTCATGTGAAAGGCGGCGGAGAACAGCATGGGGCCGAGAATGGCGGCGGCGGGCAGGCGCGCGAGTCGGGCCAGGATGAAGCCCGCGATGCCGCAGAAGGCCAGCACCAGCATGTCGAAGGCGTTGGCATCGACCAGCGGGATCCCGGCCGCCGCCCGCGGCCCGGGCGTGTAGCCGAAGAGGATCTGCATGAGGAAGGGCAGCGCCAGCACCACCAGCAGGATACGCGAGGTGTGGGTCAGCGAGATGATCCGCTCGTCGCCGCCGAACTGGCTGCCCACCACCACCATCTCCGAGAGGCCGCCCGGCGCCGCCGAGAAGAAGGCGGTGACCGGGTCGTAGCCGCAGATGCGGCGCAGGAACCAGGTGACCACGCCGGTGACAACCACAGTGTAGAGGGCGAGCCCGAGCAGCGAGATGGTCCAGTCGCCGAGGCGGTCGAGGATCTCCGGCGCGAAGCCGCTGCCCAGCATAATGCCGAGCACGCCGACCATGGCGGTGCGGAACGCCATCGGCAGCGCGACCGGCAGGCCGCAGACGGCGGCCACCGTGGTGGAGAGCATGGCGCCCAGCATCCAGGGGAGCGGGATGCTGAAATAGTACGCCGCCCCGCCGCCGACGGTGCCGAGCGTGAGCGCCAGCAGGATCTTGTGCAGCGGGAGAGCGGGCTTCTTGGGAGTCTTGGCCATCAGAACCGCAGGAACTTCGGGGCAGGCGACAGCGGATTTTTCATTACGGACTTCGGCAGCGAGTTGGGTTGTCGAAGGGTAGCCGCGTTCACGCGCTGAGGCGCTCCTGCAGGCGGTCCATGAAGCGCTCGCAGAGGGCCACCTGCTCCAGCGCGATGAACTCGTCGGGCTTGTGCGCCTGGTCGATCGAGCCGGGCCCGCAGACGACGGCGGGGATGCCGTTCTGATCGAACAGGCCGGCCTCGGTGCCGAAGGCGACCTTGCCGGTGGCGTTGCCGCCGGAGAGTGCCTTGGCCAGTTCGATGACCTCCGCGCCGGGGGCGAGGTCGAGGCCGGGGAAGCCGGCGATCTGCTCCCAGGCAAAGCCGGTGGCGGTGTCGATCGCGTGCATGGCCGGCGCCACCTCGGTCTCGGCGTAGCGCTGCACCTCGGCCAGCAGGGCCGCGGGGTCGTCCTGCGGCAGGTAGCGGAACTCGAACTCGAAGCGGCAGTGGCCCGGCACGATGTTGAGCTGGGTGCCGCCCTCGATGGTGCCGGTGTGGACGGTGGTGTGGGGCACGTCGAAGTCGGAGTCGAAGGGGCCCTCGGCGGCCTTGCGCGCCGCCATGTCGGCGAGATAGCCGACCACCCGCGCGGCGGCGTTCACCGCGTTCACGCCGTAGGGGGCGAGGGAGGAGTGCGCTTCCTTGCCGCGCACGTGGCAGCGGATCGAGGTCTTGCCCTTGTGGCCGGTGATGACCTTCATCTCGGTCGGCTCGCCGACCACGCACATGGCCGGGCGCACCGGCTGGCGCGCGAGGAACTCCAGGAGGTGTGGCACGCCCTTGCAGCCGACCTCCTCGTCGTAGGAGAAGCAGAGATGGACCGGTGTCGCGAGATCGTTCTCGAGGAAGCGCGGCGCATGGGCCAGCGCCACCGCGATGAAGGACTTCATATCCGAGGTGCCGCGGCCGTAGAGGCGGCCGCCGTGCTCGCTCACCAGCCAGGGATCGCGCGTCCAGTCCTGGTTGTCGATCGGCACCACGTCGGTATGGCCGGAAAGCGCGATGCCCGGCCGGTCGGTCGGACCGAGGGTGGCGTAGAGGTTGGCTTTGCGGCCCTCGCCGTCGTGCACCAGCTCGGCCGCGACACCGAGATCCTTCAGGTAGTCGCGGACATAGTGGATGAGCTCGAGATTGGAATTGCGGCTCGTGGTGTCGAAGGCGATCAGGCGCTCGATCATCGCACGGGTAGCGGGCCTGATGGCCGTCGGGTCGGCGTTCAGGGTAGCGGACACGTCGAGAGGGTACTCCAGACTTTGGCCGGCAGGATCCAGGGGAGCCGTTCGGATTGCAGGCCCCGGCCTAGGATGCCGGTCCAATAAGATGATAGGGCCGTCTAGGATGACTGGGCCGCCTAGGATGACAGAGGCACCCGCTTCGCGCCAGCCCCCTCCGCCTCCTCCAGCAGCCACTCGCGGAAGAGGCGGACGCGGCGGCGCTCGGCTAGCGCCTCCGGCGAGACCAGGTAGTAGGCGAATTTCGACGGCAGCACCGGCCCGAAGGGCATGACGATGCGGCCGCTCTCGAGATCGGCGGCGGCCAGCCAGCGATGGCCGAGCGCGACGCCCTGGCCGGCGGCGGCGGCCTCGACGACCATCGAGGAATCGCTGAAGCCGGGGCCGCGCTGGACGTCGATGCCGCTGACGCCGGCGGCCTGCAGCCAGTTGCGCCAGTCCGGGCTCTCGTCCTGGCGCGAGACCTCGTCGTGCAGCAGGGTGTGATGGCGCAGGTCCTCCGGCGCGCGCAGCGGGTGCGGGCCTTCCAGCAGCTTTGGGCTGCACACCGGGAATACCTCGTCGCGCAGCAGCAGCTCGGTGCGCAGGCCGGGGTAGGCGCCCTGGCCATAGCGGATCGCCATCTCGAACATGCCGTCTTCGAAGTCGATCAGCTTGTTGTTGGCCGAGACCATGACGTCGATCTCGGGATGGCGGTCGCGGAAGCGCGACATGCGGGGCAACAGCCACTTGGCCGCCAGCGACGGCAGCACGCTGATGTGCAGCGGCCCGCTGTCCTGCTCGCGGCGCAGCCGTGCCGTGCCGCCGGCGATGGCGTCAAAGGAGTCGCGCAGCACCGGCTGGTAGAGCTGGCCGGCCTCGGTGAGCACCAGGCGGCGGTTCAGGCGGCGGAACAGCGTGAGGCCCAGGTGCTGCTCCAGGGCCTTCACCTGGTGGCTGATGGCCGCCTGGGTGACGTTCAACTCGCTTGCCGCCTTGGTGAAGGAAAGGTGGCGGGCGGCGGCCTCAAAGGCCCTGAGGGCGTTCAGCGGCGGTAGCTTGCGGGCCATGATTTCGCATCAAAAAAACTTATCCGAAAGATGAGATAACATCGTTTGTCCGATTCAGCAAATCGCAATACCTCTAGCGGTAACACAGGGCCTGCAATCACCGCTGGCCCCGCCCCCGCCGCCCACCCCCGGACGGCATCGGATAAGGAACACTGAGATGCAACACGCTGCTTATCGCAAGGCCCCGGCGGTCATGCCGAACGCCGCCCTCAGCGGAAGCATCGCCAGCAGCCTGCTGCGGGCGCCGGCGACGCTGATCGCCCGCCTGGCCGCCTGGCAGCGCCAGGCCGAGGAGCGCGCCCACCTGGCGCAGCTCAGCGACTACCAGCTCCAGGACATGGGGCTTTCCCGCGGCGCCGTCGAAGAGATGGCCCGCAAGCCGTTCTGGAACCGCTGAGCCTTTCGGATACCCCGGGCCGACGCGACGGCTGGTCGTCCAAGCGGAAGGCCGGCCTCGCGGAGGCCCCGCCAGGGATCTTCCTGAACGGTGCTGCGCTTCGCCCCCCGAAGCGCGGCACCGGTTTTTTTGTCTTCAGGCTATACATTCCACTGTCGTCCCGGGGCTTGTCCCCGGGACCCATTGGCATTGGTGCAAGGCGATGGCCTACTGCATTTACATCCTTGCCAACCGCAAGCATGGGACGCTCTACATTGGCATCACCAATGACGTCGCGCGCCGCATCTGGGAGCACCGACAGGGTCTCGGGTCTCGCTTCGTCAAAAGGTATGGCGTCACGCGGCTCGTGTATGTCGAACTTCACGATGAGATTGCCCACGCGATTCAGCGGGAGAAGACGATGAAGGAGTGGCCTCGCGCCTGGAAAATTCGGCTGATCGAGCGCGACAATCCAGAGTGGGAAGACCTCTACGATCGACTAAACGGCTAGGGAATTGGGTCCCGGCAACAAGTGCCGGGACGACACCCGTGTGTATGGGGGTCAAGCCCGCGGGTGACAGCTTATTCTAAGGGCGCTATCCCTGCATCTTTCCCTCACCTCTTCCCGTTCTTCTGCGCGTAGGCCTTGATGCGGCGGAAGCTCATGGAGATGTGGCTGCGGCGGATGTGGCCGACGGCCTCGAGATCGCCGATGCGCAGAGCGTCGAGGATGTCGGCGATCTCGCGCTGAAAGATGGCGGCCTCGTCGGCGAGGGTAAGGCGGGGAACCGACTGCAGCCAGATGCGGAAGGTCTGGAAGTAGAGCCGCTCGCTGATCTCCTGCAGCGGCCCGTTGCCGGTCATCGCCGAGAGCTCGTAGAAGAAATCCGCGTTCAGCCGGGCGAAGGCCTTGGCGTCGAGCGGCGCCCTGGCGGACAGCGCCTGGCTGCGGCGCAGCAGCGCCTCGATGCGCGCGAGGTCCGCGGGCCCGCGCGGCCGC
>DATCXZ010000195.1:0-6524 GCA_036570545.1 Kiloniellaceae bacterium | reverse complement strand
CGCGACCACGGCGCGGTGCTCGGCGTGCGACTCGCCGGCGCGCTGACTGGCGGCGAGGGTGGTGGGTCCGAGCAGCAGCAAGGTCGTGGAGAAAGTCGCCACCGCGCTGGTCAGGTAGCGGTTGCTGGCCGCCTCGCAGAGAGTCTGGTGATAGAGCTTGTTCAGCTTCGCCAGCGCCGGCGGGTTGTCGAGGTGCGCTGCTTCCCTGTCCAGGATCGCGTTCAGGCGCTGCAGGTTGTTGGCGCTGGCGCCGAGCGCGGCCAGGCGGGCCGTGCTGCCCTCGAGGATCTCGCGCAGGTCGTAGAGTTCCTGGATCGCGTCCAGCGAGAGCTCGACAATGCGCGCGCCGTTGCGCGCGTCGAGCCGTACCAGGCCGTCGCGCGCCAGGCGCTGCAGGGCCTCGCGGATCGGCGTGCGGCTGATGCCGAGCTCCGCCGCCAGGGCGGTTTCCCGCACCCGATCGCCCGGCCTCAGGCGACCCTCGCCGATCGCCGCGAGCAGCCCTTCGTAGGCCTGGTCGGCAAGGCTAGCCGGCATTCTCAACCACCCCTTTCGAGATTCGCTTTGAGCATCCGAGTATGTCATTGTATACAGACGTCGACAAGAAACGGATCAAGAGAGAGACAGTGCCGGGCCAAGACCTCAGAACTGCCTTCGACGTGCTGGTGATCGGCGGCGGCAATGCCGGCCTCAGCGCCGCCATCATGGCGGTGGAGGCCGGGCGCAGCGTGTGCATTCTCGAGGGGGCGCCGCGCTTCTACCGTGGAGGCAACAGCCGCCACACCCGTAACCTGCGCGCCATGCATGACGCGCCGACCTCGGTGCTGAGCGAGGCTTACGACGAGGAGGAGTACTACCAGGACCTCCTGCGCGTGACCAAGGGCAAGACCACCGAAAGGCTGGCGCGCCTCGCCATTCGCGGCTCGCAGGACTCGGTGGCCTGGCTGGAGGCGCGCGGGGTGCGCTTCCAGAAGGCGCTGTCCGGCACCCTGCACCTGGGGCGCACCAACGCCTTCTTCCTCGGCGGCGGCCGCGCCCTGGTGAATGCGCTCTACCGCCATGGCGAGGGCCTCGGTGTCGTGGCCCACTACGAGGCGGAGGTGGAACGGGTTCACCTGCAGGACGGGGCCTGCGTCGGCGTCACCGCCCGTCTCGGCGGGCAGGCGCTCGATTTCACGGCGCGCAGCGTCGTCTTCGCCGCCGGCGGCTTTCAGGCCAACATCCCCTGGCTGAAGGAGTCCTGGGGCGACGCCGCCGACAACTTCCTGATCCGCGGCACGCCCTACAACAAGGGCGTCGTCCTGAAGCAACTGCTCGACCAGGGTGTCAACCATGTGGCCGATCCGCAGCAGTGCCACGCGGTCGCCATCGATGGCCGGGCGCCGAAGTACGACGGCGGCATCTGCACTCGCGTCGACTGCGTCTCGCTCGGCATCGTGGTGAACACCCATGCCCAGCGCTTCTACGACGAAGGCGAGGACTTCTGGCCGAAGCGCTACGCTATCTGGGGCCGCCTCGTCGCCGGTCAGCCCGACCAGGTCGGCCACGTCATCATCGACCAGAAGGCCATCGGCCTCTTCATGCCGCCGGTGTTCCCGGCGGTGAAGGCCGACAGCATCGCCGAGCTGGCGGGCAAGATCGGGCTCGACCCGCAGACACTGGCCAGCACGGTGGAGTCCTTCAACGCCGCCGTCCGCGACGGCACCTTCGACCATACCGAGCTCGACGACTGCCGCACCGAGGGCCTGGACCCACCGAAAACGCACTGGGCCCGGCGCCTCGACAGCCCGCCCTACTACGCCTACACCCTGAAGCCCGGCATCACCTTCACCTACCTCGGCGTCGAGGTGGACCAGCATGCCCGGGTGCTGATGGCAGACGGCCGCCCCTCGGCCAACATGTTCGCTGCCGGCGAGATCATGGCCGGCAACGTGCTGGGCGAGGGCTATCTGGCCGGCATCGGCATGACCATCGGCGGCGTGTTCGGCCGCATCGCCGGAGAGGAGGCCGCGCGCCATGCTTCTAACGCTGCTTGAGTCGCCGTCGGCCGCCGAGGCCGACCGCATCATGACCATCTGCAACGCCTGCAGATATTGCGAAGGCCACTGTGCCGTGTTTCCGGCGATGACCCAGCGCCTGGACTTCACGCCGGCGGAGCTCGGCTACTTCGCCAACCTCTGCCACAACTGCGGCTCCTGCTACCACCACTGCCAGTACGCCGACCCGCACGAGTTCGACGTCAACGTGCCGCGCACCATGGCGACGCTGCGCCTGGATACCTACCAGCTTGCCGCCTGGCCGCGCTTTCTCGGGCGCGCCTTCCAGAACAACGGAATCTGGACGGCGATCATCACGGTCGTGTCGATCGCGCTGTTTCTGCTGGCCGCCGCCGCCTTCATCGATCCGGCGGTGATCTTCGGCGGGCATGGCGGCAACTTCTACGCCGTGCTGTCGCACAACGTCATGGTGACGGTGTTCGGTCTGCTTGCGCTCTTCGTGCTCGCGGCCATCGTCATCGGCATGGCCCGCTTCTGGCGCTTGGTCGGCGCGCCACCCATCCGGGAGATCGGCCTGCGCGAGATCGGCCGCGCGCTGCACGACGCTTGCACGCTCAAGTACCTCGGCGGTGGCGCCGACCTCGGCTGCACCTATCCCGACGAGGCGCCGTCGAAGCTGCGGCGGCTGTTTCACCACTTCACTTTCTACGGCTTCCTGCTGTGCTTTGCCGCCACCTCGGTCGGCACGGTCTATCACTACGGCTTCGGCTGGGTCGCTCCCTACGGCTATTTCGACCTGCCGGGCATCCTCGGCACGTTGGGCGGCATTGGCTTGCTCATCGGCCCCGTCGGACTCCTGGTGCTGAAGCGGCGCGCCGCCGGTCAGCCGGTGGGCACCGCCGCGACCCGCGGCCTTGACGATGCGCTGTTGGTGCTGCTGTTCCTCACCGCGCTCACGGGCCTGCTGCTGCACGCTCTGCGCGGCACCGAACTGCTGGGCGTGCTGCTGCTGCTGCATCTGGGGACCGTGATGGGTCTCTTCCTCGCCATGCCCTATGGCAAGTTCATCCACGGCTTCTACCGCATTCTCGCCCTGGTCGGCTTTGCCCTGGAGCAGCGTCGCGGCCATGCGGTGCTCGGCGTGACACCGCAGGCGGCGACGCGGCAGGCGGCCGAATAGCCGCCGGGTCACGGCCTGTTACGACGGCCGTTCCCGGCGGCGTCGCGCGCCGCGATAGAGCGCAGCGGAACCACGGGAAACTGCGCAGGATTCCGCCAAAAATAGCGTTAACCTTTTAGAAATATTGAGATAATTTTTTAGAAAGCGCATCATCTGCCGCGCGGATGGCGTTTACGTTGCGGTAACCATGCAAGCCACAGGTGAATGCCCGCCGCGGATGTCTTCCCGTTGGAAGGCGCGTAGTTGGTCGGGAAAACCTGGCGATGGTGAGCGTGTCGGTGGACGTCACTGGCCCGTCGGTGGTGGAGAGCGTATCGCCTCCGCGGCGCCGGCGGAGCCGCCCTCTGGGGCGCGGCTGGCGGCGTGTTGCAGCGGGCGGCTCGATCCTGCTGTTCTGGACGGCGGCGGGCTGTCTGGCGGTTCTCGAGGCCAAGACATCCACGCTGCAATCCGAGCTGTTTTCGCGCGTGGCAGGGCAGATGACGTTCTGGGTCGAAGAGGGCCCGAGCGACGCCGTCCTGTTTCCCGCCGATGGGCCCTATGACCGCCGGCTCGGCTATGTCGACCTGCCCGGCTTCATCGACTCGCTCGAGCGCCAGGGCTACGCGATCGAAAGCCAGGCGCGGATCTCCGACCAGTTCGCCTGGTACTTCGGGCGGACAGGCATCGCGCCCTATCGGGAGAAAACGGTAGCGGGACTGACGCTGCTCGATCGCGACGGCCAGCCGTACTTTCGCTCCCGCACGCCCGAGCGCAGCTTCGAGAGCTTCGCGGCGATCCCGCCGCTGCTCGTGAACACGCTGCTATTCATCGAGAACCGCGAGTTGCTCGATCCCGCCTTGCCGCGCTCCAATCCTGCTGTCGAATGGGACCGCCTGGCCGCCGTCTTCGCCGACCTGGTGGTGAATAAGGCCTTTGCCGGCGGCCAGACCGCCGGCGGCAGCACGCTCGCCACCCAGATGGAGAAGTTCCGCCACTCGCCGGAGGGCCGCACCGGCACCGTGAGCGAGAAGCTGCGCCAGATGATCTCTGCCAGCCTGCGCGGCTACCTCGACGGCGCGAATACCACCGCGGCGCGGCGACAGATCGTGGTCGACTACCTGAACTCCACGCCGCTGGCCGCGCGTGCCGGCTTCGGCGAGGTGATCGGCCTCGGCGACGGCCTCTGGGCATGGTTCGGCACCGACTTCGCCACCGCCGGCGACTGCCTGGCCGCGGCCACCACCGTCCTGCGGCCCGCCTGCAGCGCCGCGGTCTACCGCCAGGCGTTGAGCCTGCTGATCGCCCAGCGCCGGCCTTCCGAGTACCTGCTCGGCGGCCGCCAGGCGCTGGCGCAACTGGTCGACAGCCACCTGCGACTGCTCGCCGAGGCAGGCGTCATCGATGCAGCGCTGCGCGATGCTGCGCTCGCCGAGCGCGCCCGCTTCACCGACAGCGGATTCACCGCGGCCACACCGGCCTCGCCGAATTCCTGGAAGGCGGCGGCGACGCTGCGCACCCGCCTGCTCGGGCAGGTCGGCCTTCGCTCGCTCTACGACCTCGATCGCCTCGATCTCACGGTCGAGACGACCCTCGACCGCGGTGTGCAGGAGAGCGTGACGGCGGCGCTGAAGAGCCTGTCGGACCCCGCTGCGGTCGCCGCCATGGGCCTCGATGCACCCCGCCTGCTCGACCGCGGCGCGCCGGAGAAGGTGATCTACAGTCTCCTGCTCTACGAGCGCGGCCGAGACCGCAACCACCTGCGCCTGCAGGCCGATAACTTCGACGGGCCGTTCGACGTCAACGAAGGCACCAAGCTGGATCTCGGCTCCACCGCGAAGCTGCGCACTCTGGTGAGCTACCTTCAGATCATCGCCACGCTCTACGAGGGGCTGCGCGACCAGCCGGAGGCGGTGCTGCAGGCGACAGCCGCTGAGGGCGATGCCCTGTCGCGTTGGGTCGCCGGCGCGCTGCTCGAGGACGGCAGCCGAGACCTTCCCGCCCTGCTGGCCACGGCGATGCAGCGGCGCTATTCGGCCAACCCCAATGAGCGCTTCTTCACCGGCGGCGGGGTGCATCGCTTCGTCAACTTCGACAACGCCGACAACGGCAGGGTTATGTCGGTCGCCGAGGCCCTGCGCCATTCGGTGAACCTGGTGTTCGTCCGGCTGATGCGCGACATCGTGAGCTACCACGTGGCCCAGGTGGTGGCGAGCGACGGCAACCCTCTGGCAAGCGGCTCGCCGCTGCGGCAGGACTACCTCAGCCGCTTTGCCGACCGCGAGGGCCGTGAGTTTCTCTATGGCTTCTACGGTCGCTACCGCCAGCTCGACAGCGATCAGATCCTTGCCACCCTTGCCGAACGGGTCCGCCAGACGACCGCGTCGCTGGCCGTGACCTTCCGAACCCTGCGTCCGGAGGCGGGCATCGAGGAGGTCGCCGCCTTTCTGCGCGGCAGCGCGGTCGGGCAGCGGCTCACCGACAGCGAGATCCAGGGACTGTTCGATGCCTATGCGATCGATCGCTTTCCGCTCAATGACCGCGGCTACATCGCCAAGATTCATCCGCTCGAGCTGTGGCTGGCGGCGTATTTAAGCCAGGCGCCGCGCAGCTCCTTCGCCGAGGTGGTTGCCGCCGGCGCCGAAGCGCGCCAGGACGCCTACGCCTGGCTCTTCAAGTCCAGCCTGCGCAAAGCGCAGGACCGCCGCATCCGCACCCTGTTGGAGGAGCAGGCGTTCCGCCGCATTGCCGCCTCCTGGCAGCGGCTCGGCTATCCCTTCGAGCGGCTGGTGCCGTCCTATGCGACCTCGATCGGCAGTTCGGGCGACCGGCCCGCCGCCCTTGCCGAGCTCATGGGCATCATCGCCAACGACGGCATGCGCCTGCCGACCTCCCGCTTCGAGCGCCTGCGCTTCGCCGAGGGCACGCCTTACGAGACGGTGATGACCCGGGACGTCGAGGTGGGCGAGCGCGTGCTTCCTGCCGCGGTGGCGCGGGCGGTGCGCAGCGCGCTGGTCGATGTCGTCGAGAACGGCACCGGGCGCCGTGCGCGCGGTGCCTTTCATGGCCCCGACGGCGGTCCTCTGGTCGCCGGCGGCAAGACCGGCACCGGCGACCACCGCTACGAACGCTTCGGGCGCGGCGGCGAGGTCATCGAGTCGCGCGTGGTAAACCGCACGGCGACCTTCGTGTTCTTCCTCGGCGACCGCTTCTTCGGCGTGATCTCCGCCCACGTTGCCGGCCCCGACTCCGCCGACTACCGCTTCACTTCCGCGTTGCCGACCCAATTGCTGCGTTCCCTGGCGCCCCAGCTCCAGCCGCTGCTGGAGCGGGCGCCAAAGGCGCCGGCCGTCGCGGCGCCGCCGATT
>DATCXZ010000194.1:0-9322 GCA_036570545.1 Kiloniellaceae bacterium | reverse complement strand
CGACTCGCTGCCGCAGCGCAAGCCCGACCCGGCGCCGCTGCGCCGTGCCGCCGAGCTGCTGGGCGTGGCGATGGCGGCGGTCACCTACGTCGGCGACAGCGAGGTGGATGCGGCCACCGCTGCGGCGGTGGGCGTGCCCTTCCTGCTGTTCACCGAGGGCTACCGCAAGACGCCGGTCGAGGCGCTACCGCATCGCGCCCGCTTCGACCGCTTCCTGGATCTTCCCGGACTGCTCGAGAACCTGGCAGCCGCCCCTGCATCCTGAGCGGACTCTACGGCCTATCAAAGCGATACTGCGCTGCCTTTAGACACAAACTGAATGACCGCGCGTCGAAAGAGTTCAGTGCCGGGACCCGGCGGGCTACAATGACGGGCGACGGTGCTGGGGCCAGTGGCGGGAGGAACCTGTGACGCGAGAGGACGCAGCTATGCCGAATTTCAAGAGGCCGCGGCGCTTCGGAACTCTGGTGCTCAGCCTCTGCGCGGCGCTTGCTCTGCCCGGCGGCCCTGCCGCGGCAAGCACCGAAGGCATCACCGTCGAGGCGGCGGAATTCATCGTGTCGGTGGGCGACGGCGAGGGCGGGGAGCGCCGCATCGCGTCGACCCTGGTGCCCTACCTGCCGGACCAGGCCTGCTTCGGCTGGCGCATCCGCCTCGCCGAGGCGCCGCCGGTGGTGCGCGTGCGCGAAGTGCTGAAGCTGCCGGAAGCACCCGCCTTCTGGAGCGGCGAGGACGACCCCTACAGCACGCATGTCTTCTCCGCCGACCGCACCACGGCCACCACCGAGGAATACAAGGCGCCGGAAGAGGGCTGGATCTCGAGCGACTGGTGCATCGCCGAGGGCGATCCCCTGGGCGCCCATTCGATCGAGGTCTTCATCGAGGACGCCCTGGCCCGCCGCTTCGACTTCGAAGTGAAGAGGCCGGGCGAAGCCCCTTAAAAGCCAGCCAAATCAGAAGCGATCGGCGCCCTCGATCTCGCAATCGCCGCGAACCACCTTCCTCTCCATGGCGCAGTCCTCCGTCAGGTCGATGTAGAGCGACCCCTGGCAGGAGTGGAACTGCACGCGCGCCTGATGCGCGGCCTTCGAATTGGTCTTGCGCGGATTGAGCATGGTGACCGCGCGGATGTCCTTGTCGTCGAGATCGAGAATGGCGAAGTGGCTCTTCAGCGAGTTGCCGCAGGCATGGAACTGCCAGTCGCTGAGGTCCTGGCCGTAGCAGCCATCGTCGCTGCAGTTGTAGGTGAGCTCGATGTGCTCCTCGATCTGCGCCGCTTCGGCCTCCATCGCGGCGACGTCGTCCTTGAACCTTGCGCAGGCGGCGCCGAGAAATTTGCGAGATAGCCGACGTACCACTCGTACTTCTGCATCTCGGTCCAGTTCGGATTGGGGCCGCCGGTGGACATGATCGCGGCGCGCGGCGCGCCCGGGCCGGCGGCCGCAGCGGCCAGCACAAAGACCAATACCAGGAGACTCTGCGAAAGGCGGCCCATGACGATATCCCCCGCAACAACCGCTGGACTTATTTCCCTGGGGGAGGCTAACGCGGAGCGTTAGGTGAGCGCAACGGGCGCGTGAGGGAAGACCGCCGGCACAGCGTCCGGAGGAGTCAATCCGTATTGCGCATAATTTATATTATGGAAAATATAACTACGACGAGTTCGGCACGCTCAGGTGTCGGCGAAGACGTGCTCCGGGCCCGGAAAGCGCCGGCTGCGGACCTCTTCTGCGAAGGCCGCCGCCCCGGCTGCGGCGTCGCGGCCCAGCTCGGCGTAGCGCTTCACGAACTTGGGCTGGAAGCCCTGGAACATGCCGAGCATGTCGTCGATGACCAGCACCTGGCCGTCGCAGGCCGCCGAGGCGCCGATGCCGATGGTCGGGATCGCGACCGTCTCGGTGATGCGGCGTGCCAGCGGCTCGGTGACCTTCTCCAGCACGACGGAGAACGCGCCGGCCTCCGCCACCGCGCGAGCGCCACCCAGGATGCGTTCGGCATCGTCGCCGCGGCCCTGCACGCGGTAGCCGCCCAGCGCGTTCACCGCCTGGGGCGTCAGGCCGACGTGCGCCATCACCGGAATGCCGCGCGCCGTCAGGAAAGCGATCGTCTCGGCCATGGCGGCGCCGCCTTCCAGCTTCACTGCCGCGCAGCCGGTTTCCGCCATCACCCGGGCCGATGTGCGCAAGGCCTGCTGCGGGCTCTCCTCGTAGGTGCCGAACGGCAGGTCGACCACCATCAGCGCCCGCTCGAGGCCGCGGCGCACCGCCTTGCCGTGCAGGATCATCATCTCGAGCGTCACCCCGAGGGTCGATTCGAGACCGTGCAGCACCATGCCCAGGCTGTCGCCGACCAGAACGATGTCGCAGCACGGATCGACGAGCTCCGCCATCGGCGTCGTATAGGCCGTCAGGCACACCAGCGGCGTGCCGCCCTTGTGCCGGGCGATCTCCGGCAAGCCGATCGCCTTGGTGGCGGCTGCGGTCACGCTCATGTCTTTTGCCTTTCCTGCGCCTGAGATAGCCTTCGCGGAGGTTTTAAAGGGCGGCGACGGTCAGGGCCAGACCTTCATATCTCTCGGGCATATCTCTCGGGCGGACCTTTCGGGCGGCAAGCTGGCGGGCGCAAACGACATAAGGGCCGCGCAAGGCACGGCCCTCTGGCAGTCGTTTAATCTGGCAGTCGTTTAAGCCCTCCGCGGCCGGAGCCGCGGCGGGGTTCGTCAGGCGGCAGCGGCCGGACGGTTGTCGTTGCTGCGAAGGCCGGCAACCTCGGTCTGGGCCTTCTCCTGCTCGAAAGCTTCGGCCAGGGCCAAGCGGCGCGCCAGCGCATCGCCCGGACGGCGCTGGGCCGGCCGCGGGTCGACACCGCGGGCCACCGCGGGGATATCGCCGCGGGTGATGCCGATGTCGTCGAGCTCGCGATCGGTCATGCCGCTCAGCACGTCGACGGTGCGGCGGTACTCGAAGTAACCCGAGACTTTGGCCGCAGCGGCCTTCGCCAGGTTGCGCAGCGCGACAGCGCCATCGAAGATGGCGTTGGCTATGGCCTCAGCGCGCATGGCTTCGGCGCGGGCGATCGGATCCTGGATGTTCTTATACTGGCTCGAGTTCATGGTCTTCGTCCTTAAATCCGCCTCTCTTGGGCGGCCAATCCAATGGTTCTCACCCTGGGGTCCGTATCGCCTGAAAGGCGCTGGTTGAAGGGCCGTCCGGGTGCCTTTGACTGCCCATATATGACCCCGCGAGCGCCATGCGACGAGCGCATATGCTGCACCGCAGCATTGCGTTGGCGGCATGGCGGCTTAAGGACAGATTAAACCCTGACGAGGGCCGCCATCGCCTGCCATGGCAGGCAGCGGCCCAGCGAACTTGAGTCGCGCTTTCTCCGGAGCCGCTCTATAATACCGGAGCGGGAGAAAAACATCTGCAATAACAACACCTTCAGGGAAGCACTTCATGTCGTGGCGGTTTCTGACCGCAGCCTGGGCACTGGGCCTGGCCGGGCTGCTTGTGGTGGTGGCGGGGCGGTCGGAAGCGGCGACGATCCGCTACGAAACGCCGGAAGCGCCGCGGGTGGCGGCGCTGAAGGAGGTCCCTTCCCTGCAGGCGCAGGTCGAGGCCAAGCAGCTACCGCCGATCGGCGAGCGGCTGCCGGCAGTGCCACTTGTTTCCGTGAGCGGCCCGAATCTTTCCGCCGGCAAGCACGGCGGCGACATCCGCACGCTGATCACCCGCAACAAGGACGTGCGCCTTTTGAACGTCTACGGCTACGCGCGCCTGATGGCCTACGACGAGACGCTCGAGATCGTGCCGGACATCCTGGAGTGGCTGGAGGTCGAGGACGGCCGCAGTTTCACCCTGAAGCTGCGCGAGGGGCATCGCTGGTCGGACGGCCATCCCCTCACCGCCGAGGACTTCCGCTACTTCTGGGAAGACGTCGCCACCAACGAGGAGCTCTTTCCCGTCGGCCCGGAAGTTCCCCTGCGGCTCGACGACGAGCTGCCGACCTTCGAGGTGATCGACGAGACGACGGTGCGCTATAGCTGGTCGAAGCCGAACCCCTTCTTCATTCCGGCGCTGGCCGGGGCACGGCCGCTGGAGATCTTCGTGCCGGCCCACTATCTGAAGCAGTTCCATCCCAAGTACGGCGACGAGGCCAAGATCAAGGCAGCCGTCGCGGCCGCCGGCGCGCGTAGCTGGGCGCAGCTCCACAACCGCATCGGCGACACCTACAACGCGATCAATCCCGACCTGCCGACGGTGCAGCCCTGGCGCAACACCACGGCGCAGCCGGCCACCCGCTTCATCGCCACGCGCAATCCTTACTACCACCGCATCGACGCTTCCGGGCAGCAGCTCCCCTATGCCGAGCGCTTCATCTTCGACGTCGTCGGCGGCGCCCTGGTGCCGGCCAAGACGGCGGCCGGCGAGGCCGACCTGCAGGCGCGTGGACTGAACTTCTCCGACTACACCTTCCTGAAGGCGGCGGAGGAGCGCAGCGGCTATCACGTGCGGCTGTGGAAGACGGTGCGCGGCGCGCAGCTCGCGCTCTATCCGAACCTCAACGTGGCGGACCCGGTATGGCGCGCGCTGAACCGCGACGCCCGTTTCCGCCAGGCGCTTTCGCTCGGCATCAACCGCGCCGAGATCAACCAGGTCATCTACTACGGCCTCTGCCTGCCGGCGAACAACCTGGTGCTGCCCGACAGCCCGCTCTACAAGCCGGCGTACGGCGAGGCTTATACCGCCTTCGACCCCGCGAAAGCCAACGCGCTGCTCGACGAGATCGGCCTGACCAAGCGCAACAGCGACGGCTATCGCCTGCTGCCCGACGGCCGCCCGCTGGAGATCATCGTCGAGACCGCCGGCGAGAACGACGAGGAAGTCGACGTGCTGGAGCTGATCCGCGACTCCTGGCGGCAGATCGGCGTGAAGCTCTTCACCAAGCCGTTGCAGCGCGAGATGCTGCGCAACCGCATCTTCTCCGGCGAGACGGTCATGGCGATCTCCTTCGGCTCCGAGAACGGCATCCCGACGCCCCTCAGCAGCCCTCAGGAGTTCGTGCCGATCCACCAGATGAGCCTGCAGTGGCCGATGTGGGGCCAGTACGCCGAGACCAACGGCAACTCCGGCCAGCCGGTCGACATGCCGCAGGCCGAGAAGCTGCTCGAGCTCTACGACCAATGGCAGCTCGCCCAGTCGCGCGAGCAGAAGGTCGCCGCCTGGCAGCAGATCCTCGATATCCACGCCCAGCAGATCTACACCATCGGCATCATCGCGCAGGTGCCGCAGCCGGTAGTCGTCGCCAACACGCTGCGCAACGTGCCCGAGGAAGGCATCTACAACTGGGACCCCGGCGCCCAGTTCGGCATGTATCGCCCGGAGCGGTTCTGGTTCGATAAGTGAATTGACGGCGGCACCGCTGCCCCCTCACCCTCCCGCTTCGCGGGCCCCTCCCTCTCCCACGAGGGGAGAGGGGAAATTTCCTCGCCACCTCAATAGCTTGCCCTCTCCCCTTGTGGGAGAGGGTTGCGTAGCCTTAGCGAGGCAAAGCCGAGCTTAGGCGAAGCTGGGTGAGGGGGACTCGCGCGCCCCGCCCCTACACCTCCACCACCAGGCCGTCGTAGCCGGGCTCGACGCCGGGCGGGCAGCGGCGGCGCAGCTCGTCGTAGTCGAGGCGCTCGTTCATGTGGGTGAGGATGGCGCGCTGCGGCTTCACGCGGGCGATCCACTCGAAGGTCTGAGCGGTGTGCGAATGGGTCGGGTGCGGATCGTCGCGCAGGCAGTCGACCACCCAGAGCTTCACGCCCTCCAGAATCGCAAAAGCAGTGTCGTCGAGCGCGCTGGCGTCGGTCGAGTAGCCGATGTCGCCGATCCGGTAGCCGAGCGAGACGTCGGGCCCGTGCTGCTGCTCGAAGGCCTGCACGGGCAGGCCGCCGATGCTGAACGGCCCCTCGATGACGCGGTCGTGCAGGAGCGCGGGGTAGAGGTTGCTCTCGGCGCGGCTGGAGACGAAGGCGTAGTCGAAGCGGGTTGTCAGCAGCTTGCGCGTGCGCGCGTCCATGTAGGCGTCGATCGGCGCGCCGCGGCCATAGACCAGGCCGCGCAGCTCGTCGAGGCCGTGGCAATGGTCGGCATGGGCGTGGGTGAACAGCACGGCGTCGAGCGCGGTGATGCCGTTGGCGAGGATCTGCTGGCGCAGGTCGGGCGCGGTGTCGACGAGGATGCGGGTGGTGACCGCCCCCTCGCCCGCCTGCCCTTCGATGAGCACAGAAACGCGCGTGCGCCGGTTCTTCGGGTTGGCGGGATCGGCATTGCCCCAATAGCCGCCGGGCTCGCGCCCGGCCAGCGGCACACCGCCCGAGCCGCCGCAGCCGAGCATGGTCAGCTTCATCACGGCCTTTCGGCGCGGCTGAACAGACGGAAGAAGTTCTCCGTCGTGATGTCGGCGAACTCCGCCGGCGGGACGCCGCGCAGCTCGGCCAGGGCGGCGGCCGTGTAGACCACGTTGGCCGGCTCGTTGGCCTTGCCGCGCCTGGGCACCGGCGCCAGGTAGGGCGAGTCCGTCTCCACGAGGAGTCGATCGAGCGGCACCTCCCGCACCGTCTCGCGCAGCGCCTCGGCCGACTTGAAGGTGACGATGCCGGCCAGCGAGATGTAGAAGCCGATCTCCAGCGCCGCCCGCGCCAATTCCGGACCCGCGGTGAAGCAGTGGATCACACCGGGGAAGGCTCCCTTGGCGTGCTCCTCCTTCAGCACCGCAACGGTGTCGTCGTCGGCGTCACGGGCGTGCACGATGAGCGGCAGGCCGGTCGCGCGCGCCGCCGCGATGTGGGAGCGAAAGCTCACCTGCTGCGCCGCCCGCGGCGAATGCTCGTAGTAATAGTCGAGCCCGGTCTCGCCGATGCCGACCACCTTGTCCCGGCCGGCCAGCTCGATGAGGCGGTCGGGCGTCTGCTGGCCCTCCTTGCCGGCCTCGTGCGGGTGCACGCCGACGGAGCAGTAGACGCGCGCAAAGCGCCTGCCGATCGCCTCGATGCGGTCGAACTCGCTGAGCTTGGTGCAGATGGTGACCAGCGTGCCGACGCCGGCCGCCAGCGCGCGCTCGACCACCGGCACGATGTCGCCGTCGCGCTCCAGGTAGTCGAGATGGCAGTGGGAGTCGACCAGCGGCCGCGGCGCGACCATCAACTCGGCGGCAGTCATGGCGCTATCCACCAACTCTTAACGTCACCCTCGGGCTTGACCCGAGGGTCCAGGGCTACCGCTCGAACGCCTGTCCCTGGATCCCGGCTCGCACTCGCAAGCTCGCTTGGCCGGGATGACAGACGGCGTGGGATACTACTATGGGTCCCGGCAACAAGTGCCGGGACGACAGCCTTGTGTGTGGCAGGGGTGAGTGCGCCGTCCCACAAGAGAGAGGGCGAAGAAGATGCGGCGGCCGTCACGTCCCCTCCTTCGCCGTGGCGGCTTCCTCCTCGACATAGCGCGGGAAGATCGGCTGCGGAGCCGGCAGCGCGGTGCCGGGCACGAGGCGGCTCTCCAGCGTCGTGAAGGCGCGCGCCGCCGGATCGACGGCGAGCTGGTCGAGCATCTTCGCCATGGCGTCCGGCATCACCGGCTGGCAGAGGATCGCCAGGCGGCGGATCGCCTCGGCCAGCACGTAGAGCACCGTCGCCATGCGCGCCGGATCGGTCTTGCGCAGCGTCCAGGGCGCCGCGTGGTCGATGTAGCGGTTGGCGTCGCCGACCACTTCCCAGACCTTGGTGAGCGCGTTGTGGAACTGCTGGCGGTCCATCTCGGCGCGCACCTCGGCGAGCAACGCCCCGGCCGCGCCCAGCAGCGCCTCGTCGTCGCCGCTCAGCGCGCCCGGCTGCGGCACCTTGCCGTCGCAGTTCTTGGCGATCATCGACAGCACGCGCTGCGCCAGGTTGCCGAACTGGTTGGCGAGATCGTAGTTCATCCGCCCGATCATCGCCTTGTGCGAGAAGTCGCCGTCGCTGCCGAAGGGCACCTCGCGCAGCAGGAAATAGCGCACCTGGTCGAGGCCATAGGTGGTCACCAGCAGCTTCGGGGCGATGGCGTTGGCCAGCGACTTCGACATCTTCTGGCCCTCGACCGTCCACCAGCCGTGCGCGAAGACGCGCTTGGGCGGCTGCAGGCCGGCGGCCATGAGGAAGGCGGGCCAGTAGACGGCGTGGAAGCGCAGGATATCCTTGCCGACCATGTGGAGGTCGGCCGGCCAGAAGGTCTTGAAGCTCTCCGACTGCTCGTCGGGATAGCCGGCGGCGGTGATGTAGTTGGTCAGCGCGTCGAGCCAGACGTACATGATATGGCCGGGCGCATCCGGCACCGGGATGCCCCAGGAGAAAGTGGTGCGGCTGATCGAGAGATCCTTGAGGCCGCCCTTCACGAAGCTGACCACCTCGTTGCGCCGGGTCGCCGGCAGGATGAAGTCGGGGTGCGCGTCATAGAAGGCGAGCAGGCGGTCGCCCCATTCCGACAGCTTGAAGAAGTAGGACTCCTCCTCCACCCACTCGCACTCGGCACCGGACGGCGCGATCTTCGTCCCCTTCGGGCCGTCGGTGAGCTCGCTCTCGGCGTAGTAGGCCTCGTCGCGCACCGCGTACCAGCCGCTGTAGCTGCCGAGATAGATGTCGCCCGCTTCGACCAGCTTCTTCCATAGCGCCTGGCAGGCAACCTTGTGGCGCTGCTCGGTGGTGCGGATGAAGTCGTCGTTGGAGAAGTTCAGCAGCTTGGAGAGGTCGCGGAAGTTCTGCGACACCCGGTCGGTGAAGCTCTGCGGATCGATGCTGGCCTTGGACGCCGACTTCTCGACCTTCTGGCCATGCTCGTCGGTGCCGGTGAGGAAATAGACGTTATAGCCGTCGAGCCGCTTGAAGCGGGCCAGCACGTCGCAGGCGAGCGTGGTGTAGGCATGCCCGATGTGCGGATCATCGTTTACGTAGTAGATCGGGGTCGTGATGTAGTACGCCGGCTTTCCTGCCGTCATCGCGGATCTCCATCGGGCTCGCTCCCGCGCGCCCACAGCCGCAAGAGGGCAAAGGCCCGGAGCTAGGGCGCCGCGTTCTCCAGGTCCAGAAAGGCGCTGAGCACCGCCTGCTTCCGGTCGAGATTGGCCGCCTCGGTCCGGGCGAAAAGAAGGCTGATCTTCTCCCACAGGCCAAGCCATTGCGCAAGGGGGCGGCCCGCCAGCAGGCGCTCCGCCAGGGCCTGCTCGCCGGGCACCACCTCGGGGGCCGGCCGGCCGGTGGAGCCGGCCCGGATGCAGCGGCCGAGCCACCAGATGAGCAGTTCCATGC
>DATCXZ010000193.1:0-5155 GCA_036570545.1 Kiloniellaceae bacterium | reverse complement strand
TGATGCGCGAGCTCGGCGGCGCGCTGGGCGAGATCCCGCGGCCGCTGGGCCGCGCCGAGCGCGAGATGCGCGATGCTCGCGAGGCGCTCGACAACAACCAGCCGGGCCAAGCGGTGCCTTCACAGACGCGCTCGCTCGATCAGCTCCAGCAAGGCTTGCAGGCGACGCTCGATCAGTTCATGGAGATGTTCTCGCCCGGCGAGGGCGAGGGCGAAGGCCAGGTCGGCGCACGCCCGGGCGACAACCAGCGCGACCCGCTGGGCCGCGAGACCCAAGGCCGCAACTACGGCCAGGTGAACCGCGAGGGTGTCCACATTCCCGACGAGATGGAGCTGAGGCGCACCCGCGAGATCGTCGACGAGCTGCGGCGGCGCCGTGGCGAGCGCGAGCGCCCGCCGCTCGAGCTCGACTACCTCGACCGCCTGCTGGATCAGTTCTGAAGGTTGGGGCGGCTTGTGGCCTGCCTAATGGCAGGTCATCTGCTCGGCAGTGAGCGCGGCCTCTGCGGCCTCGCAGATCTCCTGCAAGGTGAACGGCTTGGTGATCACCTCGCAGATCAGCTCCTCGAGATTGTGCGCGCGCTGACGCTCGGCGGAGTAGCCGGTCATCAGCAGCACCGGCAGCGACGGGAAGTCCTTGGCAACCTTGAGCGCGAGGCCGATGCCGTCGAGGCTCGGCATGACGATGTCGGTGATCAGCAGATCGAAGCTGTCGCCGTCGAGCGCCTCCAATGCCTGCACACCGTCCTCCACCGAGGTGACCCTATGGCCGCGGTGGGCCAGCGCGCGGCTGACGAAGCTCTTAACGGCGGTGTCGTCTTCGGCGACCAGGATGCGCGCCATGGATTGTCGATCTCCTGCTGACTGGCCGGGCGAGGAGGTCTTCACTACCGACCGCGCGCCCCTCATCTGGAGAGGTCAAATTGCCACCGGCGTGGTTAAGCAAGACTTAATGGCGGCTGTGGAGAACGCGCCGCGAGGGGACGGCAGGCTACTGGCTGCCCGCGAAGGTGATGCTGAGATTCTGCGCGCCCTCTGGCGGGTTCCTGGTCTCGGTCTCGAAGGGCGCGGAGGCGCCGGCGTCGAGCTCGCCGCGAGGCGGGTCGAACGACCACTCTGCAATCATGGCGCCCGCCGAATCGGTGAGCTGGGCGCGCAGCATCGGCAGCGTCTGCTTGCGGTCGGAGATGTTGGTGATCACGCCCCGCACGGTGATGACGGTATCGCCCGCATCCTCGGCGGAATTGAGCGCGACGTCGCTCAGTTGCAGCACCGGGCCCGATGCCGCCACTGGCACGCCGGCGAGGGCATAGACGTCGGCAAGCTGCGGGAAACGCGCGACAATGCGCTCTCGCTCGAGCCAGCCGCCAGCGGCCAAGCCGGCGATGAACAGCAGCAGCAGTATCCATCCAACCGCCAGCCCGCCACTCTTCTTCTTCGGCGGCGCGCCGCGGCGACGGCCGGGCATCGGCGGCCCATCGGCGGCCACCGCGGCGGCGGTGGCGGCAATGGCGGCGCGCGGGTCGTTCTCCGGCATCTGGTGCCAGCAGTTCCCGCACTTGCCACAGCGGACGATACGTCCGTCATAGCCGAGTTGCTCCCGGTCAACCTGGAAGCGGCTTTCGCAGGCGGGACAAGAAACGATCATGGACGACTTCCGCCCTCCGGGAAACTCAGAGGTATCCTTATATGGAGGAGGTATAGGCAAAGCAAGATGCCAGCAGGACCCTTTACGGGACTGACTGGGCTATGTCATTTTCGAATCCAACTTCCGGGAAAAGGGAAACTCCGTCTTGGTTCGCTTCGAGGAGGTCGTGCTGCGCTATGGAAACGGGCCGGAAATCCTGAAGCGAGTATCCCTGCAGCTCGACCCCGGCTCCTACCATTTCCTGGTCGGCCCCAGCGGTGCCGGCAAGTCGTCCCTGCTGCGGATGATGTACCTCGCGCAGCATCCCAGCGCCGGGCGCGTCGCCCTGTTCGGGCGTGACGTCGCCGGGCTCTCACGGCGCGAGACCGCCCTGCTGCGCCGGCGCATCGGAGTCGTGTTCCAGGACTTCCGACTGCTCGACCACCTGACGGCGCGCGAGAACGTCGCGCTGCCGCTGCGCATTGGCGGCCAGTCCGGCGCCCGCGCCGACAAGGCGCGCAGCGGAAAGGAGGTCGAGGAACTGCTCGCATGGGTCGGCCTCGCCGACCATATGGATGCCCTGCCGCCGACGCTCTCCGGCGGGCAGCAGCAGCGCGTCGCCATAGCCCGGGCGGTGATCGGAAGGCCCAGCCTGCTGCTCGCCGACGAGCCGACCGGCAACCTCGACGACCGCATGGCGGTGCGCCTGCTCTATCTCTTCGAGGAGTTGAACAAGATCGGCACCACCGTGGTCATCGCCACGCACAACGAATCGCTGGTGCAGCGGTTTCCGCATCCAGTGACGCGGCTGCGCGGCGGCGAGGTGGAGATCGCCGCCGCGACGCCGGCCGAGCGTAGCGCCGCGCCCCGGCCGGGTGCCTGACGCCATGGCCGCCCTATATAGAGCCAGAGGGCGCTCCCGCCAGGCCGTTCCGCTCGACCGCGACTCCGCGGGCCGCTATCTGCCGCTGCTGGTCGCCATCATGGTCTACCTGGCCGTCTTGGCGGTCGCGGGCGCACTCATGATGACAAAGCTGGCG
Source organism: Kiloniellaceae bacterium (assembly GCA_036570545.1). GTDB lineage: Bacteria > Pseudomonadota > Alphaproteobacteria > Kiloniellales > Kiloniellaceae > Pelagibius. The sequence goes on along the minus strand of DATCXZ010000193.1, from coordinate 2,489 downwards.
GAGCGCTGGGACAGCGGGCTCGCGGGGGCGCTGACGGTGCAGATCCCTCCGGCAGCGGACACGGCAGCAGGAGAAGCGACGCTGGAAGCCGTGGTCGCGGCACTGGCCGCAACGCCCGGCGTGCGCTCTGCCGAACCGCTGGACCGACAGGCGATGAGCGCGCTGCTGGAGCCCTGGCTGGGCGATGCCCTTTTGGGCGGGGACCTGCCGCTGCCGCGGCTGGTGGCGGTGACGATCGATACCGCCGCGCCACCCGATATCGCCGCGCTGCAGGCCCGCCTCGAGACCCTGGCGCCGGGCGTGCTGGTCGACGACCACCAGCGCTGGCTCGCCCGTCTGCTCGACCTGGCCCGCGCCGTCGAGCTGATGGCGCTGGTCGTGGTTCTGCTGGTGGTGCTGGCGGCGAGCATCATGGTGGCCTTCGTGACGCGCATGGGCCTCGCCGCGCATCAGCGCTCGATCGAGCTGCTGCACCTGATCGGGGCGCAGGACGCCTATGTCGCGCGGCAGTTCCAGAACCACGCGCTCGGCTTCGGGCTGCGCGGCGGCTTGCTCGGCCTCGCCGCCGCGCTGCCGACGCTCTACCTCGCGCGCCTGCTCCTGCAGCGCATCGACAGCGGCCTGCTGCCGGAGCTGAGCTTCCGGCCCCACGAGTGGGCCTGCTTCGTGCTGCTGCCGGTGGCCGCCGCCCTGGTCACCATGCTGACCGCACGCGTCACGGTGCTGCGCACCCTGGCGCGTCTGCCTTAGGGAGCTCGGGACCCGTGCGAGGATGGCACCGACGGAACGCGCAAGATAAGCCGGCGGCGCGTCCTTGGCGCCGCCTGCGGCGCCTGGCGGGCGCCGCTGTCGTGCTGCTGCTGCTGTACGGTCTCGGCTTCCTGTGGTTCAGCACCCTGCTGCCGAGCACAGGCAGCGGCGACGAAAGGTCCACCGACGCCATCGTGGTGCTGACCGGCGGCAGCGACCGCCTGGCCGTCGCGCTCGACCTGTTGAGCGCCGACAAGGGGCGCAAGCTGTTCGTCTCCGGTGTCTATCGCGGCGTGGACGTGCGCCAGCTTCTCGACCTCTCGCAGCACTCGCCCGACGACCTCTCTTGCTGCGTCGTGCTCGGCTACGAGGCCGACAATACCCGCGGCAATGCCGTCGAGACGGCGGCCTGGATGAAGGAGCAGGGCTTCGATTCGCTGCGCCTGGTAACCGCCACCTATCATATGCCGCGCTCGCTGCTGGAATTCCACCGCACGATGCCGAATATCGAGATCGTGCCGCATCCGGTGTTCACCGAGCACTTCAAGCGCGACGACTGGTGGCGGTGGCCGGGCAGCACCGCCCTGTTGCTCACCGAGTACACCAAGTACCTGGTCGCCCAGGTCCGCGGGCTCGCCGACCCCTTGCTCGCTGCCCTCGTCTCGGAGCGGGCAGCATGACCGCTCTGCGCTCCCTGCTATTCAACGCCTTCTTCTATGGCTGGACAGCACTCTGCGTGGTCATCGGCCTTCCACTCCTGCTGGGGCCGCGCAGCGGCATCTATTATCTCGGACGCTTCTGGGCGCATCCGATCCTGGCCGCGCTGGCGATCCTCTGCGGACTGCGCCACGAGGTGCGCGGGCGCGAGCACCTGCCCGAGGGTGCCGTTCTCATCGCCGCCAAGCATCAGTCGGCTTGGGACACCATCATCTTCTCCATCCTGCTGTGGGACCACAGCTTCGTGCTGAAGCGGGAGCTGATGTGGACGCCGCTGTTCGGGCTTTACCTTGCCCGCGCCGGGCTCATCGCGGTCGATCGCAGGGGGGGCGCCAGGGCCCTGAAGCGGATGGTCGCCGCCGCCCGCAAGGCCGCCCGCCTCGGCCGGCCCATCGTGATCTTCCCGGAAGGCACGCGCGTGGCGCCGGATCAGCACCGGCCCTACCAGCCGGGCGTGGCGGCGCTCTACGGCCAGCTCGGACTGCCGGTGGTGCCGGTGGCCCTCAACTCCGGCCTGTTCTGGCGCCGCCGCAGCTTCCTGAAGCGGCCCGGCACCATCACTCTGGAGTTTCTGCCGCCCATCGCCCCCGGGCTGCCGCGGAAGGCCTTCCTCGCCCGGCTGGAGGCCGCCATCGAGGGCCGCAGCCGCGCCCTCGCCGGGCTCGGCAGGTCAGAAACGTCGCTGCAGCACAATCCCCTGGTCCAAAAATAGCTGTGCGCAGCTTTGTGGATAGCTTTCGCTGCACACGCGAACCTCGCTGACTATCTCTTGCAAAGGCAGAAACTTCTGCCGACTCCGGACGGCTGAAACGAAGCAGGAACATCCGCTTGACCCCGGCAGGGGCCGCACCTATCGTCGGGCGAGCGTTTCCGCCGAATATTGACGCTGCTGCGCCGCCAGGCGGCGTCAGGAAGGCTGGCATATGACCAAGCTGACTGCCCTGTCGCAGGAAATCTGGGACATGAAGTATCGCCTGAAGTCCGCTTCGGGCGAGCCTGTGGACAAAACCATGGCGGATAGC
>DATCXZ010000192.1:0-2517 GCA_036570545.1 Kiloniellaceae bacterium | reverse complement strand
CCGGGTCGCTGCCAGCATCAGCGCGCCGACGGCGCCCACCGCGGCGGCCTCGGTCGGGGTGGCGACGCCGCCCAGAATCGAGCCCAACACGGCGATGATGAGCAGCAGCGGCGGCACCAGGGCGTGCAGCACGGCGATGTTGCCCGGCCGCGCCGCCGGCACCGCGAGCGCCGGCGCCGATTGCGGCGCGAGCCAGGCCTTCAGCAGCATGTAGGCGACATAGATCGCCACCAGGACGAGGCCGGGCACCAGGGCGGCGGCGAAGGTCTGGCCGACGGAGATGGTGTCGATGGTGAAGAGGCCCTTCTCGTACTGCGCCTGCTGATAGGCGTTCGACATCACGTCGGAAAGGATGATGAGCAGGGTCGAGGGCGGGATGATCTGGCCGAGCGTGCCGGCGGTGCAGACCACGCCGGACGCGAGCTGCGGGCTGTAGCCGTTGCGCAGCATGGTCGGCAGCGCGATCATGCCCATGGCGACGACGGTGGCGCCGACGATGCCGGTGGAGGCGGCGAGCAGCGCGCCGACCAGGATGACCGACACGCCGAGACCGCCGCGCAGGCTGCCGAACAGCCTGCCCATGGTCTCCAGCAGCTCCTCGGCGATGCGGCTGTGCTGCAGCACCACGCCCATGAAGACGAACAGCGGAATGGCGATCAGGACGTCGTTGGTGATGACGCCGAAGATGCGCTGGCCGAGCGCGCCGAGCAGCGAGGGCTCGAACACGCCGAAAGCCCAGCCGAGGGCTGCGAAGACGACGGCGACGCCGGTCAGCGTGAAGGAGACCGGATAGCCGATCAGGATGGCTCCGATCAGCGCCGCGAACATCACGATGTCGAGGTATTCGGTCATGCTGCGTTCTTCGCCCGGAGACGCAGCAGGTCGCGCAGAACGCAGGCGAGGCCCTGCACGATGAGCAGGATGCAGAAGGCCGGGATCAGCGACTTCAGCAGGAACGAGGCGGGGATGCCGCCGACCGAGATCGGCCCCTCCAGCACCGCCCACGAGTTGCGCACCGAGGGCCAGGTGAACCAGGCAACCACGATCATCGAGGGCAGCAGGAAGCCGAACGCCCCGGCCAGGTCGATCGCGGCGCGGCCGCGCGTCGCGAAGCGGCCATAGAAGATGTCGACGCGCACGTGGGCGTCGGCCAGCAGGGTGTAGCCGGCGCCCAGCATGAAGAGGGTGGCGTGCATGTAGAGCACGCTCTCGTCCAGGAAGATGTAGCTGATGCCGAAGACATAGCGCAGCACCACGATGGCGAACTGCAGCAGCACCATGGTCAAGGCCAGCCAGCGCACCGTCGCCCCGACGGCGACGTTCACGGCCTCGAGCCGGGAAATCCAAACTTGCATGCGTTTTTCCCCCCGCCACTACCTTTTCATCGTCATGCTCGGGCTTGACCCGAGCATCCAGGGCGACCGTTCCGTCGTTTGCCCCTGGACCCTCGGGTCAAGCCCGAGGGTGACGAATGGAGTGGTCGAAACAGCGTCGCCACAACTCCACTGTCACCACCCCACCGTCATGCTCGGGCTTGACCCGAGCATCCAGGGCAACCGCTCCATCGCCCGCCCCTGGCCCCTCGGGTCAAGCCCGAGGGTGACGAAAAAAGAGACGAGGGTGACGAGAAGAGAGGCAGTGCGTGTAGCGGTCCCCTCAGCCGCCGTACTTGTAGTCCAGCGCGCGGGCGTTCATCTGGCCGTTGTCGGCGTAGACCATGTACTCCGCGATCGAGTTGCGATAGGTGAGGAAGCTCTCGACGATGCGCTTGACCAGCTCGTCGTCGTTCTCGCGCAGCTCGGCGATCACCTCGCCGGCGGCGTTGCCCATGGCCACCATGACGTCGTCCGGCAGCTTCTTCACCAGGACGCCCTGCTCGGCGACCAGCTTCTGAAGCGCCAGCGCGTGCTTGGTCGAATACTCGGTCCACACGTCGTTGTAGAGCGAGGAGCAGGCGTAGCCGACGGCCTGCTTCAGGTCGTCGGAGAGCGCGTTGTAGGCGTTCATGTTCACCGCGCACTCCTCGGCGGAGGAGGGCTCGCCGACGCCCGGCCAGTAGTAGTTCTTGGCGACCTGGTAGTAGCCGAGGGCGGAATCCGACCACGGGCCGATAAACTCGCCGGCGTCGAGCGCGCCGGACTGCAGCGCCTGGAACATATCGCGCCCGCTCAGCGCCTGCACCGCCATGCCGAGCCGCGAGCACATCTCGGACGCGAGGCCGGTGGTGCGGAAGCGCAGGCCCTTCAGGTCGTCGACGGACTGGATCTCGTTGCGGAACCAGCCCTGCCATTGCGGGCCGGAGTTGCCGCAGAGGAAAGGCTTGAGGTCGAAGCGCGCGTAGATCTCGTCGTAAAGCGCCTGGCCGCCGCCGTGTGTCAGCCAGCCGACCTGCTCGTCGGCGCGCAGGCCGAAGGGCTGCGAGCCGAACAGCAGGATGCCCTTGGACTTGGAGCCCCAGTAGGACGGCACCGCGTGGTAGAGCTCGGCGGTGCCTTCGGAGACGGCGTCGAACACGCC
>DATCXZ010000191.1:0-29154 GCA_036570545.1 Kiloniellaceae bacterium | reverse complement strand
CGGCGACAGCGCGGGGGGCGATGCCGGGGCGGGCAGCATCAAGGCGATCGCCTTCCGCGCGCTGGAGAGCCCGCTCGGCCCGGCGCTGCTGCAGACGGCGGGGCTGCCGCTCCACGTCGCCGGGCGCCTGCAGATCGACCGCTGGAACGGCCGCGAAGGCGTGCAGTTCATCATCGAGGATGCCGCGCCGGCGGCAGGCTGAGGCGGCGCGCCTTTCCGGGCCGCTTCCGGCCGCCGCAATTTCCCCGACAATTCTTCCCCGGCAATTCCCCCGGCAATTCCCCCGGGCAATTCCCTGGGACAGCAGCACCCCGCTGCGGTTAGGCTGAGGCATGGTCGGGTCTCGCAGCTCCCTCCGTTTCCGCACCGGCGGCCTGGCGTGGAGCCGGGCGTGGGGCCGGGCTTGCGGCTGGGGCGTCGCCGCGGCGCTGCTCCTGACGGCCCATCCCGGCGCGGCGCAGTTCGAGCCCATCGTGCCCGGACCCAGCGAGGCGGTGGAGCTGGAGCTGGTGCTGGCGGTCGACGCCTCCTCCTCGGTCTCGCCGGAGGAGTTCAACCTGCAGATGGGCGGCTTTGCCGGCGCCTTCCGCGAGCCCTCGGTGATCGCCGCCATCGCCGCCACCGGCGGCAGCGGCATCGCCGTCTCGATGATCCAGTGGTCCGACAACCGCCGTCAGGAGGTGGCGGTGGACTGGCAGGTGCTGACCGACGAGGACAGCGTCGCCGATTTCGCGACGGCGATCGACAACACGCCGCGCTTTCTCGACGGCGGCGGCACCGCCATCGGCGGCGCCATCGAGTTCTCCCTGGCCGAGCTGTCGCGCAACGGCTACGACGGCCGGCGCAAGGTGATCGACATCTCCGGCGACGGCCGCGCCAACCAGGGCGCCTCGCCGGACGGCCTGCGCGACCTCGCGGTGCTGCAGGGTGTCACCGTCAACGGCCTCGCCATCCTCAACGAAGACAGCTCGGTCGCCACCTACTACCGCAACAACGTGATCGGCGGGCAGGGCGCCTTCGTCATCACCGCCAACGACTACGAGTCCTTCGCCCAGGCGATCCTCGAGAAGCTGATCAAGGAGATCGGCGGCGTGCCGGTGGTCGAGGCGCCGCGGCCCGGCGCACGGCCGGAGCTGGCCCGCTTCCAGCCGGCGGAGTGAGCCGGCGGCGCCGGCACCCCGGCACCCCGGCTCCCCGGATAGGCCTTGCAACCCCGCGCTTGCGTTCGGGCGGCGGAGCGGCTAAATCGTCAGCGCCCCTAATGACCCCATCGTCTAGAGGCCTAGGACACCGCCCTTTCAAGGCGGCGACACGGGTTCGAATCCCGTTGGGGTCGCCAACCTTTTCAATGACTTAGCTCCGCTCCGCCGGGGCTTTCAAACTTTTTGGGCGGGGGCTTTCAAACTTTCCCCGATCCTGTGCCTGCTGTGTTCTCGGCAGCGGGCGGTGTGATCTCCTTTTCAGCCCTCGGGTGTTTCGATCCAGAACCTGGCGTTTGGCAGCTTGGGCCTGGCGGTCATGGCACCTTGTCCTTCAGGCGGGCTGCGCGCGGCCACCAAGTGCTGACTTCAGTCCGATAGCCCTTGGGCATGTTGGCGCGGGCAATCCTATCGTCGCACCGGATGCCCGATCTTCGGCTAGCGACCAAAGGGGAAGTTTGACCCAAAGCGGACCTGACGCGCTGACGCGAACTTCTCGGGCGAGTTGCGTGACTAGGCAGGAACGTAGGTCAACCTGATCACGTCATCGCCAATCATATCACTGGCCACAAAGCGAAGCCGCGGCCGGGGGCTGGCGAAGAATGGCTTGCCGTGACCAAGCACGACCGGTTGGAAGTAGAGTTGTTACTCATCAATAAGACCAAGGTCGGTCAGGCTTCGTGCTAAGTCTGGTCCAGAAACTGAGATCTCCCCAACGAGCTGGGCCTTCAGCCCACGTATCACCACCTCGACGTCATCCTCGACAAGCGTGGCGTTGGGGCGACTGACTGCAGCGAGCGCGACACAGCCCACTTCGGTTGGCTCCGCCATGCCGCCGCGAACTCGTGCCGCTCCGCGTTCCACTCCGGACTGTCTTCGTCCCAATAGCGCATTACCTCCTACATGCCGCGACCGTACACACTGCCGGTCACGTCGCGCACTTGCTCTATCCAGTGACGAAAGATTGTGGGGCCTGACGGCATCTCCAGATGGTTGACGTAGCCGTCGAGGGACTGGTTCATCCTGAAAATGAGCTTCGCCATGCTGTAAGATCTCCCAATAAACCTGCCGCTACCGGCCTGCCGCGGGAGTTTCCCTGGACCGGCTGCTTCGCAGGCTCGTATCCCTGATCACGCCACCGGAGGTCCAGCGGCAGCCGCGGCTCGATAGCCCCGGTAATTCTACCAAGGGATGCGCAACGGCTGGTAGCCATTGGGGAAGACTGATATATATTGAGCCACAACTCGCAGATGAAGAGGTGGTGGACCACCTCGCCAATTGGCCGCGAGGTGATATGGTCGACCGCAAGCTTGTGGAACTCATGGCCGTGTCTCTTGATGCATCCCTGCGGACGGACCGCTGGGAGGAGCTTCTCGACAAACTGGTCGACTATCTCGGGCTGATCTCTGGCGTTATCATCGTGTCGGATCCGAGGCACGAACGCCGAGTCACTCCCTTTCAGTCGCGCTTTATCCGCGAGGATGCGCGCGACATGCTCCAGCGCTTTCTCGCGCGCGAAGATGCCGATGATGCCCCGGCCTACAGGGCCATTCAGAACCTTCCCCTAAACCGTCTTTACGCAGAGCCGGAGATATTTGGTTGCGAGGGCTGGGAGAATCTGCCCGCATCCGCTTTTCGCGATTTTCAGCGCAACGTGTTTGGCATCAACTATCGCTTTGCGATGCCGTTGAATAACTTCGTAAGCTGCGCCGATATCCTGACGCTGCATAGCGCGTCGGATCTTGGCGGGGAGAGGCGGCAACAGGTCGGCGACCTTGAGTTGATCGCCCCCATGTTTGGCAAGGCGCTAAGGCTCCACCGAATTTTCTCGGCGTTGCAAGCGCAGTTCTCGGCGATGCTTTTGGCGCTCGATCGGCTGAGGCTGGGAACGGTTCTGATGCTGGAAGACTGCACAGTTATCCATTCCAATGAAACCGCCCGGACAATATTGCATGCGAGAGATGGTCTGCGGCTTGATATGGCCCAACGCCTCGAGGCATCGGACAGTAGGGCCTCGCAATGGTTGCGAGAAGTCGTTAGCGAAGTCAGCCAGACCGCTGCGCTGAACGGCCTCACTGCTGATCGCGCCTGTGCGATTGGCCGACCTTCTGGCAAAGCAGACTACCTGATCACCGTGGGGCCCTTGGTAGACTCGGTCGGCGAGTTGGAGCACGGCCTTGCGTGCGCCATTGCCTTCGTTGCCGATCCAGCTGAGACGACGCCACTCTCCACGGCCGGCCTCGTCGAGGTTGGACGCTTGACGCCCGCTGAAGCTGAAGTCTGTCACCATCTCGTAAACGGCCTGTCGTTGTCCGAGATCGCAGAGCGGCGTGGCGTGGCGCGGGAAACGGTGAAGTCGCAAGCAAGTGGGGTCATGAGCAAGCTCAATTGTCGTTCTCGCCTTGACCTCGTGCGACTGGCGGCGATGACGAGATTGCCGATTGACCGCGTGGCACGGTCCGAACCGCGCAAACCCGCTCTCGAGTGCTGAGCCGGCAGCTCCCCGTGTTTTGACCAGCGGGAAGGTGGTCTATCGCGTTTGGCCTTGCTCCCGGTGTAGAGGGCCCAGCCGTTTACTAAAGGTGGGGAAAGCTGGCTGGGTCCCTGAAGAATTCCCGGGCGACGTCAGGTCGGTCGTGATGAGCTGTTGGTGCGTACGGCGTTGTTTTCGCTACGACTAATGCGCCGTTGGGAGCTACAAGTGCGGGTACCGCGGATCACGCCCCCACCTCACCGGCCAGGATCGTGTAACCGTCGTTGATAAGCTGCAGCTTGAACTCTTCGAAGTGGCGCTGATAGCCCTTCTGGATACTCTCAGGGTTGAATCTCCAGCCCTTCCGGAAGGCTTGCGCGAGGAGGTCTGTGTAGGTGATTTCACTGATCGCCCGAACCTCCGCCTCCGAGATGATCTTCTGTGTGCTCACCCCATCGTCGGCTCGTAGCGGCTGAGCAATCAGGGTGGCAAGCAACGCTATCGTGGCGAAAAGAAGCTTCATCGATGAGTCCTCCCGGAGCGTCTGACGTCGAAGCCAGCCGAAATCTCGCTGTACGCCTGTCAGAATGGAGGATAGGTCCTGTCCGTCAGCGGCTCGTCGTCGCCGCGTCTTCGCCAGCGTGAATAGTGCGTCAACAAGCGGTCTTTTTGAGGCAGTGGATTGACGATCGTGCCGCGAGTAGACTGTCGGGCGTCGCCGGTGCCGCAAAGGCAAAGGAGGGCTGTGATCATGGAGCGGCCCGCACACCTGACCGCAGAACAGAATCTGCGCCTGCTCGGAAGGTTCTCGCTTGCCTGCGCGGACCGGGAGATCGCCCTGCCCGGAGTGCGGTCGCGTGCGTTGCTCGCCTTTCTCGCGTGCAACGCCGGGAAGCCGTACCCTCGCGAGAAACTTGCCGGCTTGTTCTGGGGTGGGCGCTTCGAGGTGCAAGCGCGTCAGAGTCTGCGCCAGGCTCTGTCGGCGTTGCGCAAGCAGCTTGGCCCAGAGGTGGTTGACGCGAATCGCGGTCAGGTGCGCCTGGCGGAGTCGTTCCCCAGCGATGTTTCCCGGTTTCTGGCGCTGATCGCAAGCGGCAACCGCGACGACCTGAAGCAGGCTGTGGAGCTTTATGAGGATGACCTGCTCACCGGGTTCTCCCTGGAGGAGGCGTCCTTCATGGAGTGGCTGGCGACAGAGCGGTCAAGGCTTCGCGATCTCGTCTTGCGCGCTTTGGACAGATTGATGGAGCAGGGCGCGGACATCAATCCGGAGGAACTCCTTGTGTTCGCGCAGCGCGCGGTATCGATCGACCCCTACCGGGAAGGTGCGCATCGGCACCTGCTGCGTGCCCTTGCGCTCATGGGACGCCGCAGTGATGCCCTTACGCTCTATCGCGAGATCGAGCAACGGCTGCGCCGCGACCTCGGTGTCGAGCCGGAGGCTGCTACGCGCGAGGTCCTGGAGGCGGTGCGTTCGGGCGCATTACCCGCACACGTTGGAAAGACCACCGAACATCGGCTCCCGGATCAACAGAAAGACGATCGCACGCCCACAGAGGGTAAGCCGGGCATCGCCGTGTTGCCGTTCGACAACATCGGCGGCAACGCCACGGCATCCCGACTCGCCGACGGCATCACCGAGGATATCATTACCGACCTCGCCCGCTTTCGCGGCCTCGACGTCATCGCCCGGAATTCGGCCGCCGTCTACAAGGGCGAAGCCGTCGATGTGCGGAGGATCGGACGAGACCTCGGGGTCCGCTATGTGCTGCAGGGCAGTATCCAGCGTCAGTCCGAGCAGATCCGGGTTACGGCTCAGCTCATTGATGCCTCCAACGGCGCAACTCTGTGGTCGGATCGCTGGGACCGGCCGGCCGGCGACATATTTGCGGTCCAGACCGAGGTGGCGGAAAGGGTCGCGGTGGCGCTGGGCGGCATGGGCGGTTCAGCAGCAATCACGGCGGAGGAGATACGCAAGGCACGCCGCCGCTCACCGGAAAGCCTCACCGCCTACGACCACTATCTGCTCGCCAACGAAGGGCGGACGCTCTTCACCGGGGAGTCGATCTCTCGCGGGCTCGCCGCGGCGACGAAGGCGATCACCCTGGAACCGACGCTGGGTCGCGCCTACGTGGCACGCGCCTGGCTCAATTACATCACGGTGCACTGTGGGGGAGACTTCGAGCAGGCGATGCAGGGCATGGAAGCGGACGCGAAACGCGCGCTGGCCCTGGACCCCTACGATGCCGAGGCCCGGGTGGCACTGGCCTTTTATCTGAACGGTCGGCGCCGTTTCGAGGAGTGCGAGGTCCATCTCCGGGCCGCCTTGCAGGCCAATCCATCCAACGCCCAGGTTCTGGTTGTTGCCGCCGCGATGCTCGCATGGTGCGGCAAGCCTGACGAAGCGGCTGAATTGGCCGACAAGGTCATGCTACTCGATCCATGGATGACTGCGGAGAACCTGAACTGCGTTAAGGATGCCTATTTCTTCGCCCGCCGTTTCCAGGATGTTGTCGCGATCATCGCGCGCATTCCCCGGGGTGCGCGCGGCAGGGGCTCGCAGGTCCTGTTGACCCTCAGCTACGCGCTCCTCGGCAGGGTCGACGAGGCCGCCGCCGCCCGTGCGGAACTCCTCGCAGCCTATCCCTCGATGTCGGCGGAGCTGCTGCTGAATCAGGATTGGGCTTTCGCCCGCACCGAGGAGGAAAGGCTGCTCCTGGACGGATTCCGCGCCGCGGGGCTCGATCTCTGTGCCTCGGAAGCCGACCTCGCTGGGGTCACCAATGCCCGGCACCTGCCCGACTGCGCAACGTCGATGCCGGGCGGTGGCGCAACGCGTGCCGGCTGCTCCCGGCACATCGGCGACCATCGGTGATCGGGATTCTGCGTCTGAAATGATGCCGAGAGCTAACGTTCTCAGGTCCTTCTGAAGAAGATTTTTTCTTCAGAAGGTCGCTTCCTAAGCCACTGGATTGCGGACGTTTCCTGCCGGGATTTCATCAATTTTCCCCACCTTTGGTAAACGGCTGGTGTAGAGGGCGGCAGTTCACTCCCCAAAGCTTTCCCTAGTCTGCTGTTGTCCCCGGGACAGCGGGATCCTCCCTGGCTTGTGTTAGCAAGTTGAGCGTCTGATCGGCTGTAAAGCAATTTTACAACCAAGGGAAGAAATTCTCGCCAAGGCATCCCCCTAATGGGTGATGCGCATGAACATTTCCAGCGCAAGTATCACCTGGCATAGGACTTGCTGAGTTCTTCTCAGAAGGTCAGCAGACGGGCGCATCCCGGTCGCTCCGGGCAACGCGAAGGATGGCAAGTGTAGCGGGTGGGCGTCGCAGTTTTGGCTAGCTTGCGGCACCCGAAAGGGGAAGGGAAGGGGCCAATGCGGGAGATGCAGGCGTCGCTCGAGAGCGGCGGCGAGATGCTGCCTGACCTGGCCGGGAGCGTAGACGGGCTGCCGACGGTCGACGCCGAATTGCTGTTCACCGGCGAGTTCACGCGGGTCGGGCACGACCTGCAGCTGACCGGGTCGGACGGCGCCAGTCTCACCATCGAGGATTACTTCGCGACCGACGCGCCGGTCGCGCTGGTGTCGCCGCAAGGCGCCATGCTGACCGGCGATGCCGTGCAGGCGCTGAGCGGCGGTGCCACTGTCCAGCTTGCCCAGAGCGGCGCGGTCGCCAGCGACGCGCAGCTGGCTGAGGCCGGCACGGAAATCGGTCACATCGAGAGCCTCGAGGGCCTCGCCCAGGTCAAGCGCGGCGGGTCGCTAATCGATCTTGAGGTTGGTGATCCTGTCTACCAGAACGACGTGCTGACCACCGGCGGCGGCTCGGCGCTCGGAATCGTCTTCGTCGACAATACCGTCTTCGCGATGGCGGCCAACGGCCGCATGGTGCTCGACAGCCTGGTCTACAATCCGGGTGCCAGCGACAATTCTCTGCTGGTGAACCTAGTCCATGGTTCCTTCGTCTTCGTCTCGGGCGAGATCGCGCCAATGGGCGGCATGACAGTCGAGACGCCGGTTGCCAGTATCGGCATCCGGGGCACGATGGTGTCGCTTAGCATCAAGGCGATCAACGGCGAGACCGAGGGCTCGCTGCTGGAGGATCCGGACGGTGAGCTGGGATCCTACGGCATCTACGACAAGATGACCGGCGAGCTGATCGGCCTCCTCGAAGCAACCGGCAGCTTGTGGACGCTCACCTCTGTCACCGGCACGCTGCGCTACCACGCCAAAACCCAGTTCGACTATGTCAGCGAGGCGGATCTCGTCAGCTTCGCAACCACTCTTCACTACTCCCCGCGCGAAAACCGGCCGGGTGCGAACACCCGCCCGCTTCAACTGCGCCAGCGCTCCTCGCTGGATGGCGACGACGTGCTGGAGACCGCTGCGGGGCCGAGGCCTTTCGGAAGCAGCGGCTCCAGTTACGAGGCGACCAACGACTATCAAAACTCTGCGCAGTCGCTATTGTCGGAACCTGCGGACTCCAGCATCAGCGGATTCGCCGCTGCGCCGACCCTTGATTTCGAAACGCAGTCAGCCAGCGTGCCGACCCCGGTGCCCGCTGCTGCTTTTGCGTCGTTCTCTTCCTCGCCACCGCCGCCTCCTCCGCCGGCGCCGGCACCTTCGGCTCAACCCAACAGCCCGCCAACCGCGCTTACGCTGGATAATGCCAGCGTCGACGAGGGCAGCGAAGGCGCCGTGGTCGGTACCCTCACCGTGGTCGACCCAGACAACAGCGAGAGCTTCACCTATGCCGTGAGCGATGACCGCTTCGAGGTGGTTGGCGGGCAGTTGCGCCTGAGGGACGGCGAGGCGCTGGACTACGAGGCCGAACCGGCCGTTCCGCTCACCGTCACGGTGACCGACAGCGCCGGGAACACCTTCACCCAGGACTTCGAGATTGCGGTCAACGACCAGGCAGACGCGCCGGCCGTCGATCTGAACGGCCCGGAACCGGGATCGGATTCTGCCGCCAGCTTCGCCGAAGGCGAGGGGCCAGTCGCCATCGTCGACGCCGGGGCCGGCATCAGCGACGACGACAGCGTCAATCTCGCCGCGATCACGGCGACCATCACCAACCCAGTGGACGGCGCGGCGGAATCCCTGGCGGCTTCCACCGCGGGTACCGCAGTTACCGCCGACTACAACAGCGCCAGTGGCGTACTGACCCTGACCGGCGGCACTTCCCTGGCCGAATACCAGCAGGTGCTGTCGACGCTCACCTACCAGAATACCGCTGAGAACCCGACGGCCGGCGTGAGGACCATCGAGGTGCTTGCCGAGGATACCGACGGCCTCACCTCGACGGTGGCCACTGCCTCGGTGACGGTGGCTGCCGAAAATGACCCGCCGGTCCTGGTGAACAACAGCCTGACGATCGAGGAGGGCGAAAGCGTCGTCCTAACGGGCGCCAACCTCAGCACCGCAGATCCGGACGACACGGATTTCACCTATACGGCAAGCGACATCCAGGCCGGCCAGTTCGAGTTGCAGTCAGCCCCCGGTGTCGCCATCACTAGCTTCACCCAGGCCCAGCTGGACGCCGGACAGGTTCTCTTCGTTCACGACGGCAGCGAAACAGCCCCCAGCTACTTCGTCAGTGTCAGCGATGGCGAATCGGCGACGGATCCGTCGGTTGCCGAGGTGACTTTTACCAGCATGAATGAGGCCCCGGTGGTCGATCTCAACGGCGTGGAGGCCGGGATCGACCACAGCGCTGTCTTCGTCGCGGGGGAAGGCCCGGTGGGCATCGTCGACCCCGATGCCAGCGTTGGGGATGCCGACAGTCCAACGCTTGCCGGCATCACGATTACCCTGACCAACGCCGTCGATGGCGATGCCGAACAGCTCGAGGTGAGCCTCGAGGCTGCCGGAGCCCTCGGGATCGCGGTCAGCGGCAACGGCACGACCAGCCTCACGCTGAGCGGCGCCGCCCGCCCGGCTGACTACCAGGAGCTGCTGTACACCCTCACCTACGACAATAGTGTCGCGGAGCCGACCGCGGGGATCCGGACCATCGAGATCCAGGCCGACGACGGTGGAGCCAGCAACAACCTCAGCCTCGTCGCCATTGCCTCGATCTCGGTGACCGCCGCCGACGCCCAGCCGCCGGTGCTGGCGGCAAACCAGATGACCATCGACGAAGGCGGCACCGCGGTGCTCTCCGCAGCCGAGCTGGCGGCAACGGATCCGGACAGCGATGAAGGCGGCCTCCTCTTCACCGTCGGTGGGGTGACGGGCGGGCAGTTCGAGCTGGTGGCAAACCCTGGTATCGCCATCACCAGTTTCACCCAGGCAGAGGTGACAGCGGGCGAGGTCCGCTTCGTGCACGACGGCGGCGAGGCCGCACCCGCCTACCAGGTCAGCGTCAGCGACGGCGCGCTCACGAGCGGGCCCACGGCCGCGGCAATCGACTTCGCCAACCTCAACGACGCGCCGCAGCTGACTGTCAACAGCCTGACGATCGAGGAAGGCGACACTGTCGTGCTCTCGACCGCCAACCTCAACGCCAGCGACCCCGACAGCGCAACGCTCACCTTCCTGGTGAGCGGTGTCCAGAACGGTAGCTTCGAGCGGGTGGATGACTCAGGCGTCGCTGCCACCTCCTTCACTCTGGCCGAGGTGGTCGCTGGCCAGGTGGTCTTCATCCATGACGGCGATGAGGCCGCGCCGGCCTACCAGGTCGCGGTCAGCGACGGCGAGGCAACAAGCGACCCGGCGCAGGCGACCATTGCCTTCACTCCGCTCAATGATTCTCCAGGTGCTCTCGACGATGCGGTGACGACCGACGAGGACACGGCCGTCCTCGCCAACGTGCTGGCCGACAACGGCAGCGGAATCGACAGCGATCCCGAGGGGGATACTTTGGCGGTGAGTGCTGTGAACGGCGTGGCCGCGGACGTCGGCAGCCAGGTGGCCCTGGCCTCCGGGGCGCTTCTGACCCTCAATGCCGACGGCAGTTTCAGCTACGACCCCAATGGCCAGTTCGAGAGTCTGGGAGAAGGAGACAACGCCGAGGACAGCTTCACCTACACGATTTCCGACGGCAACGGCGGTGAGGACACGGCGACGGCGGTCATCAGTATAAACGGGGTAAATGACGCGCCGGAGGTGGCAAGCGACACGGCAGTGGTGGTCAAGGGCGCCGCGCTGGCGATCACGCCGGCCATCCTCTCGGCGAGCGATGCCGAGGTCAGCGACCCCGGCCTCATCACCTTCACGGTCTCCAACCAGGTCGCCGGCATGGTGCTGCTGTCCGGCCTGGCCGCTGCCAGCTTCACCCTGGCCGACATCGAAGCCGGTCTCGTCAACTTTCAGCACGACGGCTCGGGTGGTGCCGAGGCAGGATTCACGGTGGTCGCCAGCGATTCCGACGGTGGGGATAGCGCCCCGGTTGCTCTCAACTTTACGGTATCCGCCGGCTTCGTGTGGACCAACGGCGCCGGCGACGGTGACTGGCACAACCCGGCTAACTGGGCGAGCAACAGCGTGCCGGGGGACGGCGCCGCCGTGGTCGTCGAGGACCAGACAGGCGAGGTTACTTACTCGACCGGCACCACGGCGCTGTCGAGCCTGACACTCGCCGGAGAGACCCTGAACCTCACCGGCGGCACGCTGGCAGTCACGGATCTCACCTGGACCGGCGGGGTGCTCGCCGGCGCCGGCGGCACCATGTCCGTCGGCGGCGCGGCCACCCTCAGTGGCCCGGCAACACTGGACCGGGAGTTGGTCCTGAATGGCACCGGCGAGTTGGGCGGCAATCTTTCGGGCAACGGGCTGCTGGTCAATGGCGGCAGCCTGCTGGTAGCCGGCACGGCCAGCCTGGCGGTCGCCTTCGCCAACGCGGCCGAGGCTGAGCTCGTAATCGACGGCGGCGCCACGGGCGCGGCCAGCCTTACCATTTCTGGTGCCTTCGCGCAGCAAGGCATCGTCACGCTGACCTCCAACGGCAGCAGCGGCGCTGCCTCGCTGATCGTGACTGGCGCCCCGCTCACGAACGACGGCGCCATCGTAGTCGAGCCGGGCGCTGGCGGCGTCCGCAGCATTGAGGCCGATCTTGTCAACAACGGCGAGGTGACCTTCAACGCCGTCACGGCGATCACCGGCGCGGGCGGGGTGGCCAGCAACGAGGCGGACGCGGTCCTGACGGCCAACGCCGACGTGACGGTCACCGGGGCGGCGTCTTTCCGCAACAGCGGCACCATGACGGTGGCGGCCGCGGCGACCTTCGCCCTGGTCGCGGCGGATTTCGAGAATGCCACAGGCGGCGTCATCGGCGGGGGCGGCACCATCGACGTCGACGGCAGCTTCACCAACAACGGCACCATCAATCCGGGCACGAGCCCCGGCGCGCTTGCCATCGACGGCGACTTCGTCCAGGGCGTCGACGGCCAATTGATGGTCGAGATCGACGGCAGCAGCAGCGATCTCCTGGCCGTCACCGGCACGGTCACCTTTGCCGGTACTGTGACGATCACCTTGTTGAATGGCTATACGCCGTCAGCCGGCGAGACCTTCACCTTCGTCACGGCGGCGTCGATCATCGACGAGGGCGTCACGGTGATGGGGCATACCTATGCCGGCGGCCAGTTCGGGGTGCAGCTCTCGGGCGGGACGGCAAGGCTCGTGGCCGTCGGGTCCGACGGCGACGTCTTCATCGGTCCCGACGAGATCATCGTGGGCGACACCGGCGTCGGCACCCTCACCGTCGACGCCGGCCAGGCGCTGGCGACGGAGTATTTCTCGGTCGGTGAAGAGGAGACGGGCTTCGGCAGCTTCGTTCTGACCAACGCCAGCGAACTCACCGTCCAGGGCGCCAGCTACATCGGCAACTTCGGCGCAGGCCAGGCCACCATCTCGGGGGGCGCCCAGGCGACCTTCATCAGCGACAATTTTGACAACCTGATGATTGCCGCGCAGGCGGGCAGCACCGGCGCGCTGCTGATCGACGGCGCGGGCACCACGGTCACCACGACCGGCGTTGACAACACCGTGCAGGTCGGTTGGGCCGGCAGCGGCACGCTGACTGTGCAGAGCGGCGCTGCGCTCAAGACCCTACAGCTGGAGGCCGGGCGCAGCGGTACCGGCACCATCACCATCCAGGGCGACGGCACCGAGGTGACGGTGTCTAATGACCACGGCCGCTTCTCGGGCGACTTCGACTACGAGGCCGGATACGTGCTGGCAGGGCGTCACGACGGCAGCAGCGGCACGATCCAGGTCGTGGCCGGCGCACGCCTGGAAATCCGGAACGGGGAGGGCGTAAACGAAGACACGACCGAGCCAGGCCTGACCCTCGCTTTCGAGGAAGGCAGCATAGGTAACTTGGTGGTTGACGGCGATGGCTCGATGATCGAGCTCACGCAGGTGGCGCCGAGTGACACTGGGAACGGTACCTTTGGCCCCTTCCTCCAGGTCGGGCGCCTGGGTGAGGGCAACATGACGGTCAGCGGTGGTGCCGATGTCAGACTGGAGGGTGACTCGGCGAGCTTCACGCTCGGCCGCTTTGTCACGGGCGATGGAACTGCCCTGGTCGACGGCCCCGGCTCCTCGGTCTCGCTAATCGGTAACAACCCCTTCGTCAGCATCGGCCGCGAAGGCAACGGCGCGATGACGCTAAGTAATGAAGCTTCGTTCTCTGTCTTAGGCAACGGTGGCTCCGCTAGTCTCGAGGTGGGCCGGAGCGCCGGCGCGACGGGTCTGCTGGCGGTCCAGAGCGGTGCCCAGTTGCTGGTCGAGGGGGAGAGTGGCGGCTCCAGCAGGCTGAATATCGGCCAGCGGGAAGGCAGCGACGGCACGCTGACGGTGACCGGCAGCGGCTCGGTAGTGAGCATCCACGGCACCGACAACGGGATCCAGGTCGGCAACAGCGGCACCGGCACCCTGAACGTGGCCGACGGCGGACGCATTGAGGCCCTGGAGCTCTCCGTCGGGTACCTTGGGACGGGCACTGTGAATATCGACGGTGGCGTCGGTGTTCTCTCGACGCAGAATGGCCTCTACTCCGGCGAGGACGCACCCTATGCCGGCTACGTGCAGGTGGGGCGGAGACGCGACGGTGACGGCGAAATCAACGTCACCAACGGCGGACAGCTGCGGATCAGCGCGGGTGAGAGCGTCAACACAAATACCTACGAGCCGGGCCTGCAGATCGCCCGCGACTCCGGGAGCCTGGGCCGGGTCACCGTCGACGGCAACGGCTCGCAGATCCACATGATCCAGACCGTGCCGGCCAACGGCGATGCTGAGGTCGGCGGTCCCTACGTGCACATCGGCCGGGCCGGCCAGGGCAGCCTGACGGTCAGCAACGGCGGCCAGTTCATCGTCGAAGGCGATGACTCTGGCATCAGCGTCGGCCAGCGCTACGGCAGCCAGGGCGCGCTGCACATCGCCAGCGGCGGCCTGGTTCGCATGGATGCTGGCGATGTTTTCGGCTACCTCGAGATTGCCGGCGGCGAGTTCAGCCGCGGCGACGCGACCATCGACGGCGGCGGCATGCTGCAGCTGGTGGGCGCTAATACTTTTCTGCGCATCGGCAATCAGGGCCTCGCCAAGATGACCGTCGATGGCGGGACGATCTCCAACGAAGGCACCGCGTCGATCACGACCCTGGGCAACATAGACGAGGCCGAATACCGGGTTGAGGTGGTCGTCGAGAACGGCGGACAGATCGACGCCGGCAATGAGCTGCACATCGGCGGCGGCTATGGCCAGGCCACGCTGACCCTCATGACCGGCGGGTCCGTCTCTGGCGGTACCGTCAGGGTCTGGGAGGGCGGCACCCTGGCCGGCGAGGGCGACGTGAACGCCAACCTGTTCGTGGACGGCGGCAATGTCAGCCCGGGCCTTTCGCCGGGCGTGATGAATGTCAACGGCGATTTCACCTTGAACGAGGGCAAGCTGGCCCTGGAGTTCGACGGCGCCACGCCCGGCACCGGCCACGACCTGCTGGACGTTAGCGGCAGTGGCTTCCTGATTGGCGGTGTGGTGGAGGTCGAATTCAACGACGATCTCCTTTTTGACAGCATCTCGCTGATCAACGTCAACGGTGGGCTCACCGACAACGGCTTCGTCTCCTACCGCTTGGTGAATGTCGATGCCAGCGACATCGGCATCAACAGCCTGGGCGTGTCCGGCAACAGCCTGTCCATCGACGCAAACTTCATCTACGGCGGCTCTGGTGATGTCTACCTGGACGGTGGTGACCGCAACGACTTCGACCGCGGTGGCAGTGCCGGCGACTCCCTCTCCGGCGGCGGCGGCAATGACACGCTGGGCGGCGCCGGCGGCGACGACACCCTGATCGGCGGTGGCGGCTCCGACACCTTCGTGGCGTTGCACGGCGCGTTGGACCCCTTGGGATCCGGTGCAGCACAGATCACCATCGAGGATTTCAACCTCGCCGAAGATGCCATCGAAATCATCGGGGGCAGCGGGTTCGAGGCTCTGGTTATCCAACAGGAAGGCTCCGACACACACGTGTCCTTCGGTAGCCGAGAGCTGATCCTGGAAAACGTGACTGCATCAAACCTCAACAGCAGCC
The DNA here is from genome assembly GCA_036570545.1 of Kiloniellaceae bacterium. GTDB lineage: Bacteria > Pseudomonadota > Alphaproteobacteria > Kiloniellales > Kiloniellaceae > Pelagibius. The sequence goes on along the minus strand of DATCXZ010000191.1, from coordinate 13,936 downwards.
ACTTCGTCTCCCGTGTCCTCTCCGAAGGCACGTCGGACTTCGACGAAGGCGGCTGGCACATCGGCAGCGGCGGAGAGGGCAGCGTGACCGTCGGCGGTGGTGCGGAGTTCGAGTCCGGCACAGCCGGCATCGGCGTGGACGGGTTCAATGACGGCACAGCCGTGGTGACAGGTGCCGATACGACCTGGCGGATGACGCTGAGCGGCGATGCCAGCTCGCTCAGGGTCGGCACGGATTTCGACCAGGCGGCCGGTGCCAATGGCGGCAACGGGCTACTGACCGTCGAGGACGGTGCGACGCTGCGCGTGGTTGCCAACGAGCAGGGCGGCGACGGCGCCAACGGCCTCATCATCGGCGGCGGCGGCGAGGGCCACATCGACGTGACCGGCGGCGGCCGGCTGGAAGTGGTGGACGCCGGGCTGACCGGCGACAGCATCTATCTGCTGCTGGGCGGCGCCGGCAGCAGCCAGGCCGGCAAGGGATCGATCGCCGTGGACGGCGACGGCTCGACGCTGCTGGCCAAATCCTTGTCCGTCGGCATGCAGATCGGCCGCAACGGACCCGACACCGAAGGGTCGCTGGCCATCACCAACGGCGGTCAGGTCGAGTTGCACGGCATCGACAGCGTCGATGTGAACGTGGGACGCGAGGCCGGTGCCGAAGGGACACTCACGGTGGACGGCGCCGGCTCGCGTCTCTTCATCCATTCGGCCCTCGACCCGCGCCTGCGGCTGGGCCGCGACGGCAATTCCGAGGGCCACGCTACCGTGCAGAACGGCGGCGAGATCGAGATCCTGGGCAGCCGCGCCTTGCTGGAGGTTGGCCGGGACGGTGACGGCAGCACGCCGCAGTCGACCATGGTCATCGCCTCGGGCAGCCGCGTCGAACTGAACGGCGAGGAAGAAGGCGCTTTCGTCCGCATCGGCATGAACGCCGGCAGCAACGGTGCCATGACTATCACCGGCGCCGGCTCGGAGCTGGCGCTCTTGGGCAGGGGCGCCTTCCTGAACGTCGGCCGCGAGGGACAGGGAGAGATGACAGTCAGCGGCGGCGCGCGTGTCGCGATCAATGGCGACGGCGGCGACTACCCCGGCTTCAGCCTCGGCGGGCTTGCCACCGGCAACGGCACCATGCTGGTGACCGGGAATGGCAGTGAGGTGATCATCGCGAACGGCGGCGGCGGGAACGGCGGCGGCCCCGGCTACATCGCCATCGGCAGCGCCGGCGCCGGCAGCCTCACCGTGTCGGAAGGTGCGCTGGTCGAGAATGCCGCGGGCGGCTACACCTTCGTCGGCCTGGAAGTGGGCAGCACGGGCGAGCTCATTCTGCAGGGCGATGCGATCGCCGGCGCACTGTTCGATGCCGGTGAGGCGCTCGTCGTCGGCGCTGGCTACAACTTCGACACTGGAGAGATCCTCTTCGACGGCGGCGGCACAGGCAGCGTCACCGTCGCCAACGGCGGCACGGTGCGGGCCGGCGCTGCGCAGGGCGACGGCATTGCCGACATCTTCATCGGCAGTGGCGGCACGGTCACGATTCAGGCTGGTGGCACGCTGATCGGCGACGTCGAGAACAACGGCGGCGAGCTCATTGGCGGCAACTCGCCCGGCATCGCCACCTTCGGCGGCGATCTCACGATGACCGACGGCAGCCTGGCGGTCGAGCTGGGCGGCACCGGGGTCGGCGACTTCGACCTCTACCAGGTGCTGGGTTCGGCCGCCCTCGAGAGCGGTCTCATCGAGTTCAGTCTCTTCGAGGGCTACGGCCCGGTGGCTGGGGACTTTTTCGGGTTCTTCACGGCCGCGGGCGGCCTGACGGTTGGCGACGACCTCTCCTATGCCTTCCTGGGCGTCGCCGACGGCTTCGATTTCGAGGTCTCCTTCTCGGATGAGGGCGCCGGGCTCACCATCCTGAACGATGCCGGGGCAGGCAATGCGATGATCTTCCGCGGCGGGACCGGAGACGACGCCTTCGACGGCGGCATCGGCAACGACCGCGTGGACGGCGGCGGCGGACAGGACAGCCTGACCGGCGGGGTGGGTGCAGACGTCTTCGTCCTGCGGGCTGCCGATGCGGCGGAGAGCCTCGCACTCGCCGATCTCATCAGCGATTTCGAGGTCGGCACCGATAGCTTCGGTTTCGCCGACGGCCTCGCGGTCGAGGACCTGGCGATAACGGCCACCGCCAGCGGCGACGCGGCACTGGTGCTGCAGTCGAGTGGTGCCGCCCTGGCGGTCCTCCAGGGCGTGTCGGCGGCAGAGCTTAGCCTTGCGGAGCTGACGGCCGTGGCATAGCAGGGAGGGCGAACGTGAGGGGAAAGAGGGTGCCGCCAGAGAAGGCCGCCGCCCCTGGGGCCAGCGGAGCGCGGCGCTTCTCCCGCCTCTTCATCCACTTCGGCCTCGGCCGGGCGCTGGGCCTGGGGCTACTCGCTGGCCTCCTGGTCGTGCAGGCCTGGGATCCGCCGCCGCTGCGGACGCTGCGCCTCAAGACCTTCGACCTCTACCAAACCCTCAAGCCGCGCCAGGCCCAACCGCAGCCGATCATCGTTGTGGACATCGACGACGAGACGCTGGCGGCCTTTGGCCAGTGGCCCTGGCCGCGCACCCTGGTGGCCCGACTGGTCGACAAGCTGACGGCGCTGGGGGCCGTCGTCATCGGCCTGGACATCGTGTTTCCCGAGCCCGATCGCCTGAGCCCGGCCCGCTTCGCCACGGGGTTGCCGCAGGGCGACGAGGCGCTCGCGGTGGCGCTCAGCGCGCTGCCGGACAACGATGCGGTCCTGGCGGCCAGCCTCGCTGCGAGCCGCGTGGTGCTGGGTGAGGCAGGCCACCCCCGCGCCCTCGATGCCAGCACGGCGCCGCCGAGGGTGGCCTCAATTGCAACGCTCGGCCCGGACCCTCGGACCTTCGTTGCCGCGATGCCGGGGGTCGTGCGCAATCTTCCAGTGCTCGAGGCGACCGCTCGCGGCGTCGGCGTCTTCACCCTGCTGCCGGAGCAGGACGGCATCGTGCGCCGGGTGCCGGCGGTCGTCGCCGTTGAGGGCAGGCTGCGGCCGGCCCTGATGCTGGAGCTCCTGAGAGTGGCGACCGGACAGGAGACCCTGCTGGTCAAGAGCGATGCGGCCGGCATCAAGTCGGTGGTGGTGGCCGGCATCGAGATCCCCACTGACCATGAGGGCGGCATCTGGGTGCGCTACGGCCCGCGCGACCGAGGAAGTACTGTTTCCGCCGGCGCCGTGCTGCGCGATGAGCTCCAGGCAGGGGCCCTGGCGGGCCACCTGGTGCTGGTCGGCACCTCGGCTGCGGGTCTGCTGGACATCAAGCCGACCTCTCTTGGCATCGCGATGCCCGGGGTCGAGATCCAGGCTCAGCTGCTTGCGACCATCCTTGCCGGCGACCACCTGCAACGACCGAACTACGCCGCCGGCGCCGAGTTTCTTCTGACGATGGCGATCAGCCTCGTCATGCTGGTGCTGGTGCCGCGTCTCGGCGCCATGCTCGCCTTCTTGCTGGGCGGCGGCATCGCCGCCGTGCTGCTTGCCGGCGCCTGGTTCGCCTTCAGCGGGGCCGGAATGCTGCTGTCGGTCGTCTATCCTCTTGGCGCAAGCCTTCTCGTCTACGGACTTCTCGTGTTCCACAACTACTTCCATGAGGAGCGCGAGCGCCGCTTCGTGCGCGGCGCCTTCGGGCAATACCTGGCGCCGGCCCTGGTTGACGAGCTGGCGCGCCGCCCGGAGCGCCTGGTATTGGGCGGCGAAACCCGGGAGATGACGCTGTTGTTCGCCGATGTGCGCGGCTTCACTGGCATCGCCGAGCTCTACCGGGGCAATCCCCAAGGCCTGACCCGCCTGGTCAACCGCCTGCTGACGCCGATCTCGCGCGACATCGTTCAGTACAAGGGAACGATCGACAAGTACATGGGGGATGCCGTCATGGCGTTTTGGAACGCGCCGCTTGACGACCGCGACCATGCCGCCAACGCCTGCCGGGCGGCGCTCGCCATGACCGCGAGCGTGGCGCGCCTGAACGAGGAGCGTGCCCAAGAGGCGGCGGCGACCGGTGAGCCCTTCCTGCCGCTGCGCATCGGCATCGGCATCAACAGCGGCGAGTGCCTGGTCGGCAACCTCGGCTCGGACATCCGCTTCGACTACTCGGCCATGGGTGATGCTGTGAACGTTGCTTCCCGCCTCGAGGGACAGACCAAGACCTATGGCGTGCCGGTGCTGGTCGGCGAGGCGACTGCCGCGGCGGCCGGGCACGACTTTGCCCTTCTCGAGATCGACCGCATCCGCGTCGTCGGCAAGCAGGCGCCCGAACGCATCTTCGCCCTCCTGGGCGGCCCGGACATGACCTCCAGCGATGCCTTTTTGGCCTTCACGACGCGATTTGCCGCTTTTCTCGAACTGTACCGGCTCGGCCAGTGGAACCTCGCCCTGGAGCGGGTTTCCGGCCTGCACTCTTTTACCGGGATTCTGCCGGTCGTGGGGCTCGTGGAGGCCTTCGAGCGGCGCCTCCAGGAACTGCAGGTGGCTCCGCCGACACCTGACTGGGACGGCGTCTACGTGGCCGGCGCGAAGGGCTGAGCCGAGCACGCCGTCCGCCGTTCTCCAGATCTTGCAAAAAGGGGGTGATCGCGGGTTTTTCGCGCCCTGGTCCCCCATGAGGGGGATGCGCCGCCGCCTCCCATTGCCGACGCTGTCCTCGTTCATCCATCAAGGTCGCGCGGGCTGTGTCGGGGGCAGCCCTCGCGTCCAACATTCATGGAGGAGGGGTATGTCAATCCGTTGTGCGATTTTGAGCGCCGCCGCGATCCTTCTTGCCGGCTGCGCCGGCGATCCGACCATCGATCGCGAGGCCGCGGTGACTCTTGAGCCGATGGCCAAACCGGCTTCGTTGCCGACTGAACTGGCGTGGTCAGGCTTGGGAGGCGGGTCCGAGAAGCTGGTGTCGATGGAGAACGGGGTGGCGACCTGGACTCAGGTCGAAGGGAACGAGGCCGGCTGCGTGTGGGTCGATGACGGCTGGTTCGCGCCGACAAGTAGTTGGAAAGGGTGCACCGACGCCGACGGAACTCAGGAAATCGTGAAGAGCGGCGACATCTGGCCACTCGAAATCGGCAAGACCGAGAGCTACAAGGTGAAGGGCCAAGCCGGCACCGACAATTGGCAGTCAACGCACACCTGCACGGTGAAGGCGGCGGTCCTCGTGACAGTCGGTGAGAAGCAACTGCCGGCCTATGAGGTCGTCTGCGACGATAGGTGGCGAGTCAGAACCTTCTACGTGTCGCCGGAGCTTCAGCGTTTGGTGCGCTACAAGAACTATCACAAGAAGCGGGGCATGCAGACCGACGTTTCCCTGGTACGGTAGCCGCGGCGAGGATGACCGGTGTCTGCTTCATCCGACGGGCACCGGTCATTTCACCCTGAGATCGCCTCAAAGGTCTGGCGCCAAGGCAAAGGTCTCTCCCGCTTCGGCGGCGCCGCCAGGCTTGGTCCAACGCGTGCGCTCGGCGTGGGCGCCGCGCGCGTGAGCGAAGCGGAACCGCGGGGCTGGCCAGCCGATTAGAGCCACAGCAACCGCGATGACGGTCCGTTGCGTGCGGGTCTTCGTCCGCAGCCTTGTGGCCGATGGAGTGCAGTGAGCCGAACGCTCCAGCCTTTGAAGCGAATTCAACCAAGTTCACGGCCGCGATTCTCGTTCCACATGAACCTCGCATTTATCTCAAATCCGCGGCACCCTTGACCCCGTCGCGAGCGTCGCCAAGTGGTTGGGCCATAACGGCTTTCCCTCCCGTTGGGGTCGCCAGATCTTTCAGTAACTTAGCTCGTTTTCGCCCGTCTTAGGGCTGCCGTGCAGTATCTTAACGACCTAAGAGGCACGATCTGGGAAGGGACCCCGAAAGGGGGCGTTCGAATCCTGGGCAGTCGGAGGAGGTTTCGACATGGCGGAGCGTTCGATTGTGGTCCGCGCCTTCTGGGATGCAGGGGCACAGGTCTGGGTCGCTGAGAGCGACGACGTTCCCGGCCTTATTACCGAAGCGGACAACGCGGAAGCCCTTCTCGCCAAGCTGCGGGTGCTGATCCCCGAACTGCTCGAGGAAAATGACGGCGGCGAGGGCGAGGGGGCCGATATTCCGTTCGACCTGCACCTTGCCGACACGATCCGGCGTGAGCGCCTTCGCGCCTGATGGCCGACTACCGGCGGGAGGTTGTCCGTCTTTTGACGCGCGCCGGCTGCTCTTTTAAACGGCAGATCAAGTCCGCCCACACGGCAAACAGGATAATGCGGCAGGCCGGGTTGCCGAAGGCATTCTAGCGGGGTGCTGAAGAAAGCCCGAGTTCTGCGGCCATCCTTCGAGACGGGCTTCGCCCTCCTCAGGATGAGGTAAAAGATTGACCTCATGCTGAGGAGCGAGCGCAAGCGAGCGTCTCGAAGCACGAGGTCAATCGGGCCGTAAGGCCTTCTTCAGCACCCTGCTAGATCTGACAACATGAATCCGACCCTGATCTGCTCTAGCGGCCGGCCCGGTCGAATCTTGACCAAATCCGGGAAGGGCCAAGTATAGTTGAACGCGACGGTTGACCGGCGGCCTCGCCCGCGCCGCCGCCGACCTGCGACAGGACCAGACCCTTCGAGTGACCGCCAGACCCTTCGAGTGACCGCGTGACCGATTCCCAGCCTGCCGTCGAAGCCTTTATCGAGCGCTGGTCCTCGGCCGGCGGCGGCGAGCGCTCGAACTACCAGCTCTTCCTGACCGAGCTTTGCGACCTCATCGGCGCGCCGAAGCCCGAGCCGGCGGTCGAGGCCGAGCAGCGCAACGCCTACGTCTTCGAGCGGCGGGTGAAGGTGCGCAGCGTCGAGGGGCCCGACAGCACCAACTTCATCGACCTCTACAAGCGCGGCTGCTTCGTGCTGGAGGCCAAGCAGAGCGCCAAGCGGCGCGAGCAGATCGCCGAGCTGCAGCCGCTCGGGCTCGACCTGCCGGGAGACCGGCTCGGCTCCGGCCGGCGCGGCGGCGCGCAGTGGGACACCCTGATGCGCAACGCGCGCCAGCAGGCGGAGAACTACGCCAGGCGCCTGCCGGCGGAGGAGGGCTGGCCGCCCTTCCTGGCGATCGTCGACGTCGGCCACGTCATCGAGCTCTTTGCCGACTTCTCGCTGCAGGGCAAGCACTACGCCCAGTTCCCCGACCGCCAGTCGTTCCGCATCTACCTGGAGGACCTGCGCGAGCCCGGAATCCGCGAGCGCCTGCTGAAGATCTGGACCGACCCGGAGAGCCTCAACCCGGCCCGCCGCACGGCGGAGGTCACGCGCGATATCGCGGCGCTGCTGGCAAGGCTTTCGACCGCCCTGGAGACGCGCCTGATCCGCGCCCTGCCGGCAAACCTGCCGGCGCAGCAGGCCGTCCAGCATCGCCACGCCATCGCCGAGAAGGTCGCGCTCTTCCTCATGCGCTGTCTCTTCACCATGTTCGCGGAAGATGTCGGCCTGATGAAGAAAGGCAGCTTCGTCCGTCTGCTGGAGGATTACCGGGAGACTCCCGACAAGCTGCACCTCGCCCTCACCGACCTCTGGCGCTGCATGAACACCGGCGGCTTCTCGCCGATGCTGCGCACCGACCTGCTGCGCTTCAACGGCGGCCTGTTCAAGGATGCCAGCGCCATCGAAGTCACCGGCGACGACCTGGCCTTGCTGCTGCTCGCCGCCGAGCACGAGTGGCAGAACGTCGAGCCGGCCATCTTCGGCACCCTGCTGGAGCGCGCGCTCGACCCGCAGGAGCGCCATCGCCTCGGCGCCCACTACACCCCGCGCGCCTATGTGGAGCGCCTGGTGGTCGCCACCGTCATCGAGCCGCTGACCGACGACTGGCGCAACGTGCAGGCGGCCATCGCGCAGCACCTGGAGGCCGGCGACGGCAAGGCGGCGGTGAAGGAGGCGCAGGACTTCCACCGCCAGCTCTGCACCACCCGCGTGCTCGACCCGGCCTGCGGCACCGGCAACTTCCTCTACGTCGCCCTGGAGCTGATGAAGCGGCTGGAAGGCGAGGTGGTGGAGACGCTCGCCGAGCTCGGCCACGACCAGTACCTGCTGGAGCTCGACCGCCACACCGTGGACCCGCACCAGTTCCTCGGCCTGGAGCTCAACCCGCGCGCCGTCGCCATCGCCGAGCTGGTGCTATGGATCGGCTACCTGCAATGGCACTTCCGCACCCGCGGCCGCACCATGCCGGCCGAGCCGGTGCTGAAGAATTTCGAGAACATCCGCTGCCAGGACGCGGTGCTCGCCTACGACGGCTGGGACATCCAGCGCGACGAAAGCGGCAAGCCGGTCACCCGCTGGGACGGCATCACCCACAAGCTGCACCCGGTGACCGGCGAAGCGGTGCCCGACGAGGACGCGCGCCGCGAGCTGCGCACCTACAAGAACCCGCGTCCGGCGAGTTGGCCGGAGGCGGAGTTCATCGTCGGCAACCCGCCCTTCATCGGCGGCAAGGACATCCGTCAGGAGCTGGGCGACGGCTACGCCGAGGCGATCTGGAAGGCCCGCCCGCACATTCCCGGCGGCGCCGATTTCGTCATGCACTTCTGGGACAAGGCGGCGGAGACGGCGCGCGCCAGAAAGGCGCGACGCTTCGGCCTCATCACCACCAACTCGATCACCCAGACTTTCTCGCGCCGGGTCATCGAGCGCCACCTCTCCGCCAAGAAGCCGCTCTCGCTGCTCTTCGCGATCCCCGACCATCCCTGGATGAAATCGGCCGACAGGGCGGCGGTGCGGATTGCTATGACCGTCGGTGTGGCAGGTGATCGCGAAGGTGTGTTGCGAGAGGTCACGCATGAGACAGGACTGAACACCGACGCGCCGACGGTGGAGCTGGATCAGCGCAACGGCAAGATTCAGTCGGACCTCACCATCGGCGCCAACCTTGGATCGGTCTTGCCCCTGCAAGCGAATGACAGGCTTTGCAGCCCCGGCGTCAAGCTGCACGGCGCTGGCTTCATCGTTACGCCGGCAGAAGCCCACACCCTCGGCCTCGGCAACGACTCTGGCCTCGCGGAGCATATCCGCCCTTATCGAAACGGCCGCGACCTCGCCGCGCGCGCGCGCGGTGTCATGGTGATCGACCTCTATCCGTTGCAGGAAGTGGAGGTACGCAATCGTTTTCCGGCCGTCTATCAGTGGGTAGCCGATCGCGTGAAGCCTGAGCGCGATCAAAACAACCGGAAGGTCTATCGTGATAGCTGGTGGATTTTTGGAGAGCCACGGCGAGAACTCCGACCAGCGTTGCAAAAGCTGGATCGCTATATCGCCACGGTCGAAACCTCAAAGCACCGTTACTTTCAATTCCTCGGCGCCAATATCAGACCCGACAACAAGCTCATAGTTGTCGCCATTGCAGATCCCTATGTGCTCGGTATCCTATCCTCTCAGATTCATGTCGCGTGGGCATTGGCAGCAGGCGGTCGACTCGGCGTCGGCAACGATCCGGTCTACGTCAAGACGACCTGCTTCGATCCTTTCCCCTTTCCCGATCCGCCGGAGGCGCTGAAGGCGCGCATCCGCGACCTCGGCGAGCGGCTGGACGCGCAGCGCAAGGCGGTGCTGGAGAAGCACGAGCGGCTCACCATGACCGGGCTCTACAACGTGCTGGAGAAGGTGAGGGCGGGCGCGGCTCTCACCGACGCCGAGAAGGACGTCTACGAGGCCGGCCTGGTCGGCGTGCTGCGCCAGATCCACGCCGACCTCGATGCCGCCGTCGCCGAGGCCTACGGCTGGCCCGCCGATCTTGCCGACGAGGAAATCCTGGAGCGCCTGGTGGCGCTGAACCACGCGCGCGCGGCGGAGGAGCGCGCGGGCAGGGTGCGCTGGCTGCGCCCGGAGTTCCAGGCGCCCAAGGAGGCCGTGGCGGCACGGCGCCCGCAGCAGGTGGAAGCCGAGCTGGTCGCCGCCGAGGACAAGGCGAAAAAGCCGAAGCTGCCCGCCGCGCTGCCGGAGCAGGTGGCCGCGATCCGCGTGCTGCTGGAGGGGGCGCCGGCGCCGCTCTCCGCCCTCGACGTCTCGCGGCAGTTCGCCCAGGGCAAGCGCGCCGAGAAGAAGATCGAGGACGTGCTGCGCACCCTCGCCGTGCTGGGCCAGGCCCAGCGCGCCGGCAGCGGTTATATCCTCACGAGCTGAGGCTCACGAGCTGAGGCGGCAATTCCCGGCGCGTCACGCACCGCTGTCGCCCCACCCTTTGACCGTCACCCCGGACAAGCGAGCGTCACGCGAGCGCGATCCGGGCCTATTGCGCCGCCCGGCGCCCGGCCCATCCATAGATCCCGGCTCGCGCTCCCTGCGGTCGCTTGGCCGGGATGACGCGAGAGAGGTGTGGAATATCGTAGGGGTCCCATCGCCGAGTCCCGTCCCGCCGGCTTGACGGTCCGGTAAGGCTTTCGCCGTAGCTTCGCCGGCATGGACCGCCGCCCGCCTATTCTCTGGCTTGCCGTGCTGCTGCTTGGGGCCTGTCTCGGCCTTTCGGCGCCGGCGGCGGCGCGGCCGGTGAACCCGCTGCCGACCTCGAACCTGCTGCTGGAGGAGGCGGCGCCGCTCGCCGCCTTCGACCTCGACCGCGGGCTGACGCGCCTGTGCCGTGCCGGCCGCTTCCGCCAGCAGCGCGAGCACCTCTTCATCGTGCGGCTCGGCGGCTTCGTGCATGGCGCGGTCATCGGCGGCGCCTGGGGCCTCTACGATCCGGAGGGTCTTGCGGTCCCCAACCTGGTCTACGCCCTGCGCTGGCAGGACACCGGGCGCTGCGAGGTCTATGTGATCCGCCACCTGCCGGCGTAAGGGCGAGGCGGGGGGCAGGACCTCAAGCTGGCAAAAATTCGACGAAAATCCGTGGCTTAACGCAATGCTAAGCAGCGGATCCTTAGGCTTGGCGGGTTCGTTTTCAGCGAGGCCCGACATCTCATGGTATCCATCGACGCCAGGTTCCCCGCCACGCTCCCCGCGACGCCGGCCGCTGCCGGCTGGTGGCACCGCCCGCGCTGGCTGCTGCTGCCGCTGGCCCTGCCGGCCTGCATCGTGGTCGGCCTGGCGGTCGGCACCCTGATCAACCTCGCCCTGACCGGAACCCTGGGGGGGGAGGCGGGTGGCGGGGTGCTCGCCCCCAGCGCCGTCGCGGCCGACCACAGCGCCCTGGTGGCGCCGGAGGTCTGCCAGCGCATGCACCAGATCGTGGACACCGCCTGCAGCCTGAAGCAGCGCGATCACGACGCCTCGGAGATCCGCCGCTGCGTCGCCGCGGAACTGAAGTACACCATGTGGAGCCCCTACGGCTGCGGGTAGCCGGGGCTCGCCTCTTCACCCGGCGCCTCTTCACCGGGCGGACTCAAAACGGGGCCGCTCCTTGGGAGCGGCCCCGTTTCGTTTGTCTGCGATGGCGTGATCTGCGCGGTCAGTGCGCCGCGGTCAGTGCGCCAGTGTCGTATTGATCGTCGTCTCGCTGCCCGCGGAAACATCGCCCGAGGAAACGTAAATCGAGCCGTGGGTCGTTGCCATGAAGGCGCGTTCCTGCTGCTGGACGTGGAGGGCGTGCAACTCGCGCACCAGAACCTCTTTCCACGTCATGCGCCGCGCCCCCTGGACGGCGACTTGGACGGCCGCCGGTCGCCGCTTGGCGACGACTGCCGGTTCCAGGCGGCTTTCCGCCTTGATTGTCGTTGTCGGCATTGTGTCTCAGTCTCCCATCGCACCCGGGGACGCCACCGGGAAAGGGGTCCCCCTTCGCACGACCCGAAGGTAAGTAATAAAGCTTACTTGGGAGTTAAAGGTAAGGCGCCTTCTGCCGAAAACTGGCCGGGACACAGCCTTGTCACAGGCCGACACAAGTTAATTGAAATAGCCGCGAGCAATTTACTTAAATGCAATGGACTCGCGTCGGCGCTTGCGTCGGCCGCTCGGGGTAGCGTCGGGATCGCCGGGACGCTCGGCGCCGGCCGTCACGACAGGCCGGGAGCCTCGATCAGCGCCGACAGGCCCCAGAGGGCGAAGTAGATGAAGAGGATGAGGCGGAACAGCATCCTGCGGAACCTCAGGGTTGACTACTTGTCACCGATGCTAGGATCGCATGGACCTGCTTAAGAATGAGTTTTCGCACAGTTGATTGTTGATTCCCGGCCGCTGGGCCGGCGGTTCCAACGCAGATCTCTCAAATGTTTAGAATGCCTTAGCCTTCCTTTAAGGCCCCCGCCCTATGCTGTGTGCCGGTGAAAGGCGCGCCGTCCGGCCGCCATGCGATGCGGAGTTTCTGGGATGATGACAGGAGCAATCGGCCGCGGGCTGCGGCTCGCGGCAATGGCGGCAGTGGCGGGCCTGGTTGTCGGCTGCGCCGCCTCGGAAGGTCCCGGCGCGGTGACCGCGCCGGCCGGTTTCGGCAAGGATGCGGCAAGCCGGGTCGCGCGGCTGGTGCAGTATTGCGACCGCCTGACCGAAAAGGGCGAGCTGGTGACGGCGCTCGGCCTCTGCGCCCGCGCCCACGAGATCGATCCGGCAGCCGCGGAGCCGCTGATGAAGCTGGCGGAGGTGCTGGAGGCGATGAACCGCCGCGAGGCCGCGGCCGAGACCTACGCCGCGCTGCTGGAGCGCCATCCGCGCCATCACGAGGGGCAGTACCGCCTCGGCAAGCTCTACATGGCGCTCGGCGAGCCCGCCCTGGCCGCCGTGCAGTTCGACCGCGCGACGCACAGCGATGCGAAGGACCCGCGGCCCTACAATGCTCTCGGCATCCTGCGCGACCAGGCCGGCGAGCACGAGGCGGCGCAGGCGTTCTACCGCTCGGCGCTGGAGCGCGATCCGACCAATCTCTCGGTGCGCAACAACCTCGGCCTGTCGCTGGCGCTCAACGGCAAGCGCGCCGAGGCGATCGAGCTGCTGGCCGAGCTGGCGGTCGATCCCGAGGCCGGGTCGACCGTCCTGCGCAACCTCGAGGCCGCCTATGTGGCCCGCATGCCCCAGCCTGGCGGGGAGGCCGGCGGGGAGCCATCCGCTGCACCCTCTGCTGCACCCTTGGCCGACCCCCTCGCGCCGGTCGTCAGCGAGCCTCTGGCGGGCGCTGCAGCGGTGAGTCCGCTCACCGCTCCGAACGCACGACCAGAGACGCCGGCAGAGACGCCGGCAGCGACGCCGGCCAAAGCGCCGCCGAGCGGTTCACCGACGCCGCTGTTCGTGCCGCCGACAGCCGGAGCGGGAGAGCCGCAGCAGTCCGGTGCGCTGGAGTCAGGCTCGCCAGAGTCCGATTCAGGCGAGGTTGGCGCCTCGGTCATCCTGTCCGCTGCCGAGCGGCTGATGCAGGCGCCGGACTGGGCGGACTTCGAGCCCGGCGTCCTCATTCCCGAGATTCCTGTGCCGGTCACGACCACGACACCGCCGCAGAGCGACACGGTCGACGACGCCGAGTTCATGGAGACGCAGCTCGAGGGCGGCAAGGATGGTGCCTCTCAGCTCGCCCTGCTGTTGCTGGAGAATACCGCCGCCGTTGCATAACGCCGACCGCGGCAGCCAGACAAAAGCCCCGCTCGCGAGAGCGGGGCTTTCTCGTTGGCTTGTGGCCGCTGGACCGGTCACTCGACCATCACTGGGCGCAGGTGATCTCTTCGAAGCCGTCGCAGAGGAACTTGTCGCAGAGGTTGCCACTGCCGATGAAGACGGTCGGATAGAGCGCGCCGATGTTGTCTTCCTGGGTCCAGCGCACCGCGCTGTTGAAGCCGCGCGCCTTGCACCAGGCGGTCGCCGCCGGCTCGCCGCAGCCCTGCTCATCGTCCAGGCAGTAGTTCGGCCGGTAGACCTGGTGCACCGGGAAGCGGAAGGTTTCCTCCTGCGGCCCGATCGGCCGCGCGGGCGCCGGGGCGGGCGCCGGCGCCGGCAGGGGAACCGGCTGCAGGACCTGCTGCGCCGGC
>DATCXZ010000190.1:0-1664 GCA_036570545.1 Kiloniellaceae bacterium | reverse complement strand
GCGCCTGGTGCTGGGCGTCGAGCTGATCGTGGCGGCGCAGGCCATCGCGCTGCGCGGCGCCACCCCCGCGCCGGTCGTCGCAGCCGCCGTCTCCGCGCTCCGCGAGACGGTGCCGCTCCTCGACGAGGACCGCCCCTTCGGCGCCGAGCTGGAGAGGCTCGACGAGATCCTGCTGAAGGACGGCAACCTGCTGGCCCGCGCCGGGGTCCCGGCGCTCTAGGGAGAAGCTGAATCACCGCCCTGCGTGCTTCGAGACGCCCGCTTGCGCGGGCTCCTCAGCATGAGGGTTTTTCTTTGTGTCACCAATGCTTAGGCCGTTAAAAATCAACCTCATCCTGAGGAGCGCGGCCGGGCGCCAAGCCCGGCCGTGCGTCTCGAAGGACGCACACTGGGAATGCAGCGGCGTCACGCATAGCGCAGCGACTGCCCCAGCCCCTGCGCGGCGGCCTTCTCCAGCAGGGCGGCGCCCAGCGCGATGTCCGAGAGCGAGAGGCCGCGGTGCCAGAACAGGATGGTCTCGTCGGCGCGCTCGCGGCCCGGCTTCTTCCCGGTCACGATCTCGCCGAGCTCGCCGTGCAGCGTCGCCTCCGACAGCTTGCCCGCCTCGACGTGGGCGCGCAGCGCGCCCAGCTTGCCGCCCTTGCACTGGCCCCAGTCGTCGACCACCAGCTTGTCCATCGCGTCGGTCAGCGACAGCTCCACCGCGCTCATGGTGCCGTAGGGCACCACGAAGTTGCCGGGCTTCACCCAGGCGGTCTTGAAGTGCGGCGTCGGTGCTTCCAGGCGCGAGGCCTCGACCTGGATGTCGGCGCCCTCCAGGCAATCCTGCCAGCTCTCGACCGCGCGCACCGCGCGGCCGAGGTCCTGTGACAGGCGCGCGGCGAAGGGCTCGCGGCTCTCCGGCCGGCGCGAGTGGACGCGGATCTCGTCGAGCGGAAAGAGGTGGTTCAGCAGGCGCACGTTCCAGTAGGCGGTGCCCCGCGCGCCGATGTGGCCGAGCACGCGGGAATCCTTGCGTGCCAGATACTTGGCGCCCAAAGCTGTGACGGCGCCTGTGCGCATCTCGGTGATCGCGGTGGCGTCGAGCAAGGCCACCGGCATGCCGGTCTCGGGATCGAAGAGGTTCAAGAGGGCCATCTCCGACGGCAGGCCGCGTTTGTAGTTGTCGACGTAGTCGCCGACGATCTTCACCCCGGCCAGGCCGCCCAGCGAGAAGCCGGCCGCCTTGCCGATGTAGCCGCGCAGCACGTTGAAGTGACCCCTGAAGGCGGGGTCCGGCTCCAGGTGGACGCGCGGCTCGATGACGCTCTGGCCGAGCCCCTGCGCGGTCAGGCCGCGCTCCACCGCCGCCAGGATCTCGTCGTCGGTCAGCGCCAGCGCCGCGATGTCCGGCCCTGAGAGATAGGTGAAGGAAATAGCGGTCAAGTGGCTGTTCTCCCTTATCCGAGCAGTTGCTTCACGGTGCCGGTGTAGGCCGCCTGCACGCGCTCGGCGTCGCGGTGGCGGCCCTCCTGCACGACCCATTGGCCGCCGACCATGACGTCGCGCACCGGGTTGCGGTTGCCGGCGAAGAGCACGCCGTCGAGCAGGCGCTCCGTCGGCAGGGTGGCGACCGCCGGATGCTCCGGGTCGAGCACCAGCAGGTCGGCGCGCTTGCCCGCTTC
>DATCXZ010000189.1:0-10068 GCA_036570545.1 Kiloniellaceae bacterium | reverse complement strand
GGCAAGGTTCACCAGCAACCATGCGGAGCGCGACTTCACGGTGTCGAGCACGGCGCGGTAAAGATCGGTCTCCTGCACGCCGGCCAGCTTCAGCAGGTCCTCCTCGGCCTCCTCGTCGATGATGTGGACCACGTCGTCGACCGTCACCACGCCGACCAGGCGGCCCGCATCGTCGACCACCGGCGCGGAAACCAGGCCGTACTGGCGGAACAGGTGGGCGACCTCCTCCTGGTCCATCGCCAGCGGCACCGTCCTCATGTCGTCGTTCATGATGTCCGTCAGCTTCACCGGCCGCCGCGTGCGCAGGACGCGGCTCAGCGGCAGGTAGCCGATCGGCTGGTGCTTGGGATCGACGATGTAGAGATCGTAGAAGTCGTCCGGCAGGTCCTTGGCGGCGCGCATGTAGTCGATGGTCTCGCCGACCGTCCAGCTCGACGGCACCGCCAGCAGATCGCGCTGCATGATGCGGCCGGCGGAGTCCTCGGGGAACCTGAGGCTTTCCTCCAGGACCAGGCGGTCGGCGCGCGGCAGGGCGGCCAGGATGCGCTGCTGCGCCTCCTCGTCGAGGTCTTCGAAGATGTCGACCGCATCGTCGCTGTCGAGGTCGGCCAGCGACAGGGCGATGTGCTGCGGCTCGAGGGCCTCGACGATCTCTTCCCGGACCGAGACGTCCAGGTAGGTGAGCACTTCGAGGTCGAAGTCGGGCCCCAGCACCCTTACGAGCTGCCCGCGCTCCTCGCGATCGAGGTTCTCCAGCAGGTCGGCAAGGTCCGCCGCATGCAGCTCGGCCGTGAGCTGCCGGGCCTCCGCATCGTTCCTTCCCGCCAGCGCTTCGGAAACCGCACGCACCTGCTCGGCGGAAATGCCGTAGCCGTCGGGCTGGACCTCGGGCAGCCAGGCGTCGGAGTCGTCTCGCTCGGGCGGGGTTTGCGACATGGCCTGACGCTTGTCCTCTAGAGAGTCCCGATGGGCGGTCCCTGCGGCTCGATTTCGGGGGCGTTGCCGACGCCGGGTCAGCTTTCCAGCGCACGGTCCTGCGCGTCGGCCACCGCCACCGCGGTCATGTTCACGATACCACGGGCGGTCACCGAGGGCGTCAGGATATGCGCCGGCGCCGCCACGCCAAGCAGGATCGGGCCGACCGACAGGCCTTGGCCCAGAACCTTCACCAGATTGAAGGCGATGTTGGCGGCGTCGAGCGTCGGCATGACCAGAAGGTTGGCGGCGCCCTTCAGCTTGGAATTGGGGAAAATCTTCTCCCGCACCGCCTCGTCGAGAGCGGCATCGGCGTGCATCTCGCCTTCGACCTCGAGCTCCGGGCTGCGCCGGTGCAGCAGCGCGAGGGCGTTGCGCATCTTCTGCGCCGAGGGCGAGTTCGACGACCCGAAGCTGGAGTGCGACAGCAGCGCCACCTTCGGCGTCAACCCGAAGCGGCGGACGTGCTGCGCCGCCAGCAGGGTCATCTCGGCGACCTCCTCGGCCGTCGGGTCGGGCGTCACGTAGGTGTCGAGGATGAAGAACGATCCGCTCGGCAGGATGACCAGGCTGATCGCCGAGCAGTCGTGCAAGTTCGGCACCTTGCCGATGACATCGGTGACGTGGTTGAGATGACGCGTGTAGCGCCCGGTGGTGCCGCAGATCATAGCGTCGGCATCGCCGAGGCGCACCGCCAGGGCGGCGATCACCGTGCCGCGCGTGCGCACGATCTCGCGCGCGGCCTCCGGCGCGGTGCCCTTGCGCTGCATCAGCTCGTGGTAGGCCTGCCAGTAGGTGCGGAAGCGCGGGTCGTCCTGCGGGTTGATCAGCGGCACGTCCTCGCCCGGGCGGATGCGCAGGCCGAGGCGCTGCACGCGGGTCGACACGACCTCGGGCCGGCCGACCAGGATCGGCTGCGCGAGGCCCTCGTCGACCACCACCTGCACCGCGCGCAGCACGCGCTCGTCCTCGCCCTCGGCATAGATCACCCGCTTGGGAGCCTCCTTGGCGCGCTGGAACAGCGGCTTCATGATGAGGCCGGAGCGGAACACGAAGCGCTGCAGGTTCTGGCGGTAGGCCTCGAGGTCCTCGATCGGCCGCGTCGCCACACCGCTCTCCATGGCCGCCTTGGCGACCGCCGGCGCGATCTCCATCACCAGGCGCGGGTCGAAAGGGCTGGGGATGAGGTAGTCGGGTCCGAAGCTGCGGCTCTCGCCCATCGCCTTGGCCACCACCTCGCTCTGCTCCTTCATCGCGAGGTCGGCGATGGCCTTCAGGCAGGCGAGCTTCATCTCCTCGTTGATCGCCGTGGCGCCGACGTCGAGCGCGCCGCGGAAGATGTAGGGAAAGCAGAGGACGTTGTTCACCTGGTTCGGATAGTCCGACCGCCCGGTGGCGATGATGGCGTCGTCGCGGGCCTCCTTGGCGTCCTCCGGCATGATCTCCGGCACCGGATTGGCCAGCGCCATGATGATCGGCTTGTCGGCCATCGCCTTCACCATCGCTGGCTTCAGCACGCCGGGCGCGGAGAGGCCGAGGAAGACGTCGGCGCCGTCGATAATCTCGCCGAGGGTGCGCTTGTCGGTCGGCTGCGCGTAGCGCGCCTTCCAGCGGTCCATCAGCTCGGTGCGGCCTTCATGGACCACGCCGGCGATATCGGTGACCCAGATATTCTCCTGGCGGATGCCGAGCGAGACCAGCAGGTCGAGGCAGGCCAGCGCCGCCGCGCCGGCGCCGGAGGTGACCAGCTTCACGTCGCCGATCTCCTTGCCGACCAGCCGGAGGCCGTTGTAGATCGCCGCGCCGACGATGATCGCGGTGCCGTGCTGGTCGTCGTGGAACACCGGGATGTTCATGCGCTCGCGCAGCGCGGCCTCGATCTCGAAGCACTCCGGCGACTTGATGTCTTCCAGGTTGATGCCGCCGAAGGTCGGCTCCAGCGCCGCCACCACATCGATCAGGCGCTGCGGGTCGAGGGCATCCAGCTCGATGTCGAAGACGTCGATGCCGGCGAACTTCTTGAACAGCACCGCCTTGCCTTCCATCACCGGCTTGGAGGCCAGCGGGCCGATGGCGCCCAGGCCGAGCACCGCGGTGCCGTTGGTGATCACGGCGACGAGGTTGCCGCGCGCGGTCAGAGTGTGCGCCTCGGCCGGATCGGCGACGATGGCGTCGCAGGCCGCGGCCACGCCGGGCGAGTAGGCCAAAGCCAGATCCCGCTGGTTGGCCAGCGGCTTGGTGGCGCTAATCTCCAGCTTGCCGGGCTTCGGCAAGCGGTGATAGGCCAGGGCTGCCTCGCGCAGGTCCTTCGCCATCCCGTCCCCCATCGCTCTTCTTCCTGTCCTTCCCCAGGCGCGGGAAACGGCTCCCGGCTGCGTCCAGAAGATGACCGGCGCCGCGCCGCAGCGCAAGTACCTAAGCAAATGAAAGGGATAGCATTCTGCCGCATAGGAGCTATCTTCCCCAGGCATGGATAAGCGCGTGGATGAGCTGCCGTTGAGCGGAACGGCCGTTCCCGTCGAGTGGCGGGTCGAGCCGGGCCTCACCGACTATCCCGCCGCGGTGGCGGCGATGGAGGCGCGCGTTGCCGCCATCCGCGACGGCCGCCTGCCGGAACTGGTCTGGCTGGTCGAGCACCCGCCGCTCTATACCGCCGGCACCTCGGCCGAGCCGGGCGACCTGCTGCAGCCCGACCGCTTCCCCGTCTACCGCAGCGGGCGCGGCGGCGAGTTCACCTATCACGGCCCCGGCCAGCGCGTGGCCTACGTGATGCTCGACCTGAAGCGGCGCGGGCCGGACGTCAGGCGCTACGTGCACGACCTCGAGGAATGGATCGTCCGCGCCCTCGCCGCCTTCAACGTGAAAGGCGAGCGGCGCGACGGCCGCGTCGGCATCTGGGTGCCCCGCGAAGCTGTGCCTGCTGGCGGTCGTGAGGACAAGATCGCCGCCATCGGCGTGCGCGTGCGCCGCTGGGTCACCTATCACGGCATCGCCATCAACGTGGAGCCGGACCTGGAGCACTTCAGCGGCATCGTGCCCTGCGGCATCCGCGGCCACGGCGTCACCTCCCTGGTCGACCTCGGCCTGCCGGTCGGCCTCCCCGACCTCGACGCCGCCCTGCGCGCCAGCTTCCCCGGCGTGTTCGGTCCGACCCAGTGGGCGGAAGCGGAGGAGAAGGAGCGTCGGTCGGCCTGACCGTCTCGCGAGATCTGCGTACACACACCGCTGTCGTACCGGGGCTTGTCCCCGGTACCCATTGCCGCCAATGCGTGGCACGGTGAGGGCATTGGGTCCCGGCAATAAATGCCGGGACGACAGGCGTGTTGTGGTGATGACGAACATCCCTGACTACAAAGAGAGCCCCCTACGCCGTCGGCTTCACCGCGAATCCCGGCGTCACCGCCTCGTCGTGCGGGTAGCGGTCGATCGCCTTCACCTGGGCGAGGTCGGGGCCGTCCCAGAGCTCGGAGATCATCTGCTCGACCACCGCGACGTCGCCGGACAGCACCGCCTCCACCGTGCCGTCGCGGCGGTTGCGCACCCAGCCGTCGAGGCCCAGCGCCGCCGCCTGCCGCTCGGTCCAGGCGCGGTACCATACCCCCTGGACCCGCCCGGAAATCACAACCCTCACCGTGGTGATCACCTGCTCTCCTCTGCCGCATCCCGGCTGCCGCCGGCTTCAAGATAAAGCGCGGCAAAGGCGATCGCCACCGCGCGGCGGGCGCGCTCCTCCCAGAGGTCGCGGCGCAGCCACTGGTCCTCGATGGTCAGCTCGGGATCGTTGCGGTTCTCGTGGCTGAGGCGGTTGCGCAGGGCGCGCAGCCAGCGGACGTCGCGGTCGGGCACGCCGGGCAGGCTCTCGCGGCGCGAGCCACCTTGGGCCTCGGTGACTGCGCAGGCGAGGATCACCACTGCCGCCCAGGCGCCGGCGCAGAACACCGCCTGCAGGTCGATCATCAGCGCGCAGGCCTGCTCGCTGGGTGCCTGCGCGCCATGGCGCGCGTGCTGCGCCTCCTGCTCCTCGAACCACAGGCGCCGTTCGTCCCAGACTTCCTCGGCCGGCCGTTCGAGCTGCTCCATCCTGCGCCCCGCCGGCTACTCGAACTCCAGGATCGCCTGGTCGACGGCGAGGCTCTCGCCGGGGCCGGCGTGGATCTTCGCCACCTTGCCGTCGCGCCCGGCGCGCAGCACGTTCTCCATCTTCATCGCCTCGACCACCGCCAGTTCCTCGCCCGCCTTCACCGGCTGGCCTTCCGCGACCTTCAGCGCCATCAGCAGCCCCGGCATCGGCGACAGCAGGAAGCGCGAGAGGTCCGGCGGCTCCTTCACCGGCATGCGGACGGCCAGCGCGGCAGCATGCGGCCTCAGCACCAGCGCCTCGATTTCCGCCCCGGCATAGCCGAGGCGCAGCGCCGGGCCACGGCGTTCGGCCTGAACCGTCACGGCACGGCCGTCGACGACGCAGGGCAGCACCAGGTCGTGCAGCCGCCCGGCGACCTCGATCTCCACGTCGCGGCTGCCGCCGCTGACGTGCCAGGCATCCCCGTCCTGCGCAACCTGGGTTCGGGCGACCCGGCGCGGATGCGCGTCCTGGCCGAGCATGACCACCCACTCGGCCGGCGTGCCGGCATCGAAAGCCGCCGCCCCGTCCATGCGGCCTGAGATGCTCGAGGCGCGGATCGCCCGGCGCTGCTGCAGGATGGCCGCCACCGCGATGAGGATCTCCCGCGTCTCCTCGGTGACCTCCATGCCCTGGAAGCCGTCGGGAAAGACCTCGGCGATGAAGCTGGTCGAGAGGTCGCCGGCGCGGAAGCGCGGGTTGGTCATCACCGAAGACAGGAAGGCGATGTTGTGGTTGATGCCACGGATGCCGTAGGCGTCGAGCGCCGCCTGCATGGCGTCGATCGCCTGCAGCCTGTCGGGCGCGTGGGTCACCAGCTTGGCGATCATCGGATCGTAGAACATGGAGATCTCCGAGCCCTCCTCGACGCCGCTGTCGATGCGCACGGTGATGGCCTCATCCTCCGGGCTGGCCGGGGGCAGGTAGCGCACCAGCCGGCCGATCGACGGCATGAAGTCGCGCAGAGGGTCCTCGGCGTAGACGCGGGTCTCCACCGCCCAGCCGTCCAGCTTCACGTCCTTCTGCCCGAAGCTCAGCGTCTCGCCGGCGGCGATGCGGATCATCCACTCCACCAGGTCGAGCCCGGTGACCAGCTCGGTCACCGGGTGCTCTACCTGAATTCTCGTATTCATTTCAAGAAAGTAGAAGTTCTTATTCTTATCGACGATAAACTCGACCGTGCCGGCCGAGACGTAGTCGACCGCCTCCGCCAGGGCCACCGCCTGGGCGCCCATGGCGGCGCGGGTCTTGGCGTCGAGGAAGGGCGACGGCGCCTCCTCCACCACCTTCTGGTGGCGACGCTGGATCGAGCACTCGCGCTCGCCGAGGTGCAGGGTGGTGCCGTGCCTGTCGGCCAGCACCTGAATCTCGATGTGGCGCGGCTGCTCGATGTACTTCTCGATGAACACGCGCTCGTCGCCGAAGCTGGCGCGCGCCTCGTTGCGGGCCGAGCGCAGGCCCTCGCGCACCTCGGCCTCGCTGCGCGCGATACGCATGCCCTTGCCGCCGCCGCCGGCGGAAGCCTTGATCATCACCGGGTAGCCGATCGCCTTGGCGACCTTCACCGCGGCCGCCTCGTCGTCGATGGCATCGGGATGGCCCGGCACCGTGCTGACCTTCGCCTCGGCGGCCAGCTTCTTGGAGGTGATCTTGTCGCCCATCGCGGCCATGGCCTTCGCCGGCGGGCCGATGAAGACGATGCCGGCGGCGTCCAGCGCCTCGACGAACTTCGGGTTCTCAGAGAGGAAGCCGAAGCCGGGGTGCACCGCTTCGGCGCCGCTCTCCTTCGCCGCCGCGACGATCCTGTCGATCACCAGGTAGGACTGCGCGGCCGGCGCCGGGCCGATGGCCACCGCCTCGTCGGCGAGACGCACGTGCAGCGCCGCCGCATCGGCGTCGGAGTAGACGGCGACGGTCCGGATGCCCAGGCGCTGGCAGGTCCGGATGATGCGGCAGGCGATCTCGCCGCGGTTGGCAATGAGAATCTTGTTGAACATTCGTCCCTAACGTCTTGTTTTTGACTTTGTTCTATGGAGCCCGCCGGTCGTCGCTGTCCTTGAGGCGGCCGGCAAAGGGAGCATAGCCCTTCAGCGCCGGGACGCGATCGATCCAGGCGCGCACCCCCGGATAGGCGGCAAGATCGAAGCCGCCCTGGTTCGCCACGTGCGTATAAGCGTAGAGCGAGACGTCGGCGACGGAAGGCCCGGCGCCCAGCAGCCAGTCCTGCCCGGCCAGGGACTTCTCCATGACCCCAAGGGCATCGTAGCCGCGCTTTTCCCGGTCGCGCCACTGCGGCTCGGTCTCGGGCGCCTTGTCGGTGTGGCGAGACCAGAACCGCAGCACGGCGATGTAGGGCTCGTGGCTGTACTGCTCGAAGAACAGCCACTGCAGCGCTCTTGCCCGCGCCAAACGCTCATCGGGCAGGTAGCGGCTGCCCTCGGCGAGATAGAACAGGATGGCGTTGGACTCCGGCAGGAAGGTCCCGTCCTCCAGTTCCAGCAGCGGGATGCGGCCGTTGGGGTTCTTCGCCAGGAAGGGCGGCTTGCGCGTCTCGCCACGGATCGCGTCGACCTCCACCACCTCGTGAGGTATCCCCAAAAGATGCAGCATAAGCCGCACCTTGTAGCCGTTCCCTGAGTCGGGATCGTCGTAGAGCTTCAGCATGGAAGGGCTTGCCCTCTCACCCGAAGACTGTCGTCCCGGCACTTGTTGCCGGGACCCATTGCCCTCGCCGCTGTGGATGACGCCGATAAAGAGCGCATGGTGCCTGCGGCTGGCACCGATGCAAAAGGCATAGAGCATCGCCACGCACCGACGCTAATGGGTCCCGGGGACAAGCCCCGGGACGACAACGGTGTGTGAGCTGGTGTAGCGAATTCACCGTGTCCCATGGTCCGCTCCACTTCCTACAGCGGCATGTTGCTGTGCTTCTTCCAGGGATTCTCCAACTGCTTGTCGCGCAGCATGTTGAGCGCCCGGCAGAGGCGCCGGCGGGTGCCGTGCGGCTTGATGACGTCGTCGATGAAGCCGCGCGAGGCGGCGACGAAGGGGTTGGCGAACTTTTGGCGGTACGCCTCGGTGCGCTGGGCGATCTTCTCGGCATCGCCGCTGTCGGCGCGGAAGATGATCTCGACGGCGCCCTTGGGGCCCATGACCGCGATCTCCGCCGTCGGCCAGGCGTAGTTCACGTCGCCGCGCAGGTGCTTGGAGGACATGACGTCGTAGGCCCCGCCGTAGGCCTTGCGGGTGATCAGCGTCACCTTGGGCACGGTGGCCTCGCCATAGGCGAACAGCAGCTTGGCGCCGTGCTTGATGATGCCGTTGAACTCCTGCGCGGTGCCCGGCAGGAAGCCCGGCACGTCGACGAAGGTGACGATGGGAATGTTGAAGCAGTCGCAGAACCTGACGAAGCGCGCCGCCTTGATCGAGGAGGCGATGTCGAGGCAGCCGGCCAGCACCATCGGCTGGTTGGCGACGAAGCCCACGGTGTGGCCCTCCAGGCGCCCGAAGCCGGTGACGATGTTGCCGGCGTAGGCGGGCTGCAACTCGAAGAAGTCGCCCTCGTCGACCACCTTGGCGATCAGCTCCTTCATGTCGTAGGGCTTGGTCGGATCGGGCGGCACCAGGGTGTCGAGTGAGGGCTCCTCGCGGTCGCCGGGGTCGTCGGTCGGCCGCCACGGCGGCGCCTCGCGGTTGGAGGCCGGCAGGAAGCCGACGAAGCGGCGCAGTTCCAGCAGCGCCTCGACGTCGTTCTCGAAGGCGAGGTCGGCGACGCCCGATCTGGTGGTGTGGGTGATGGCGCCGCCCAGGGCCTCGGCGGTCACCGTCTCGTGGGTCACCGTCTTCACCACATCCGGGCCGGTGACAAACATATAGGAGCTGTCCTTCACCATGAAGATGAAGTCGGTCATCGCCGGCGAGTAGACCGCGCCGCCGGCGCAGGGGCCCATGATCATCGAGATCTGCGGCACCACGCCGGAAGCCAGCACGTTGCGCTGGAACACCTCGGCATAGCCGGCCAGCGAGGCGACACCCTCCTGGATGCGCGCGCCGCCGGAATCGTTGAGGCCGATGACCGGGGCGCCGACCTGCACCGCCTTGTCCATGATCTTGCAGATCTTCTCGGCGTGCGCCTCCGAGAGCGAGCCGCCGAACACCGTGAAGTCCTGGCTGAACACGAAGACCAGCCGCCCGTTGATGGTGCCGTGGCCAGTCACCACGCCGTCGCCGGAGATTTTCTGCTGCTCCATGCCGAAGTCGAGGCAGCGGTGCTCGACATACATGTCCCACTCCTCGAAGGAGCCCTCGTCGAGCAGGACCTGCAGGCGCTCGCGCGCGGTCAGCTTGCCCTTGGCGTGCTGCGCCTCGATGCGCTTCTCGCCGCCGCCGACCGCCGCCTGCGCGCGCATCGCCTCGAGCCGCTGAAGTATGTCCTGCATGGCGCCGGATTCCCCGCCTTGTTCCTTGGGCCTCGATTTTGGCAAAGCTGATAGCACGCGAGGAACCGCGGTGCCAGCAGGGGGCGGCCGTCGCCCCCACCGCCAAACTGTCATTGCCGGGCTTGACCCGGCAACCCAGGGCGGCCGTTCCGTCGCCCGGGGGAGAAGGAGCATTCGTGTCGCGCGCCCACACCCCAACTGTCTTTGCCAGGCTTGACCCGGCAATCCAGGGGCGACCGTTCCGTCGCTTGCCCTGGACCCTCGGGTCAAGCCCGAGGGTGACAGTCTTTTCAATATTTTAAAATGATACCCTACCCCACCAACTCAAGAAACCTTGCCGCCGCCTCGATCTCCTGGCGCAGCGCCTCGCGGCGCTTGGCTGCCTCCGCGTCCTCTCCCCAGCGCTCGGCCTGGTAGAGCTCGTCGAGCTGCGAGAGGCGGAAGGCCTCGGCGGCGTCGAGGCGGCCGCGCAGCAGCGCCAGGCCGATGACCAGCGAGCCGGCCGCCTTCACCGCCGCGGCGAGCGCGGTCAGC
>DATCXZ010000188.1:0-37907 GCA_036570545.1 Kiloniellaceae bacterium | reverse complement strand
CGGGCGCACCTCGGTCGCGATCTTCTCCAGCACCGCCGCCGTGCGGGTCCAGCCCGCGTCGGCTTTGCATTCATCGGCGACCAGCGCCGCCGCCAGCAGCTCCAGGCGCTCCACGGTGTCGCCCTTCGTTCGCCAACCCTCCGCCGCGCCGAACGCGGCCGGACGCGCTCCGTTCCACGCTTCGCCGAGCACGCAGTCCAGCGGGTCGAAGTCTGCGAGCGCAAGGTCGGCCGCGAGGGCGCGGATAAGCGAGGCATCGCCGCCCTCGCCGCGGCCGCGCGGCAGGCGGGTGAGCGCGACCAGCAGGTCGGTGAGCTGGCGGCCCGCAGGCGGCGCGCCGAAGATGTGCAGGCCGTCGCGGATCTGCAGCTCCTTCAGCTCGCAGAGGTGATTGTCGAGCTTGCCGAGCGCCGTCTCCGCATCGTCGGCCTCGGCGATGCCGCAGTCCTTGTCGAGGCCGCTGGCCGCCGAGAGCTCGAGGATCTCCGCGCGCAGCACCTTCAGGCGGCGCGGATCGAGGCCGGCGGCGTCGTAATACTCGTCGACCAGGCGCTCGAGCTCGGCGAGCGGGCCGTAGCTCTCAGCGCGGGTCAGCGGCGGCGTCAGGTGATCGACGATGACCGCCTGGGCACGACGCTTGGCCTGGGTGCCTTCGCCGGGATCGTTCACGATGAAGGGATAGAGGTGCGGCAGCGGCCCGAAGACGGCCTCGGGGAAGCACGCCGCGCTGAGCGCGAGGGCCTTGCCGGGCAGCCACTCCATGTTGCCGTGCTTGCCCATGTGGATCACCGCATCGACGCCGACGGCCTCGCGCAGCCAGGCGTAGAAGGCGAGGTAGCCGTGCGGCGGCACCAGCGCCGGGTCGTGATAGCTCGCCACGGGATCGATGTTGTAGCCGCGCGCCGGCTGCAGCCCGATGACCACCTTGCCGAGCCGAAAGGCGGCGAGGCGGAAGGCTTGCCCTTCGACGAAGGGATCGTCCTCGGGCGCGCCCCAGCGGGCGATAATCGCTTCCCGAACCGGCTCCGGAAGTCGAGAGAAGAAGCGCTTGTAGGCTGTCACCGCATAGAGCTCGCCGCCGGGGCGCGCCTTGCGGTCGGTGAGATCGTTGGTCGGGCCGGCCGCCAGACGCTCGATGAAGGCCTGTCCGTTTTCGGGCAGCTCTCCGGTATCGTAGCCGGCGGCGGCGAGCGCGCGCAGCACGTTCATGGTGCCGGCCGGTGTGTCCAAGCCCACCCCATTCCCGAGTCGCCCGTCGCGGTTGGGGTAGTTTGCGAGCATGATGGCGATCTGGCGCTTGCCCGCCGGCAGGCGCCTGAGGCGCAGCCAGTTGCGCGCGAGGTCGGCCACGAAGTCGATGCGGTCGGCGACCGGCTCGTAGGCCACCACCGAAGTCTGCGTCGCCGCGTCCCAGCGTGCTGCGCCCTTGAAGGAGACGGCGCGGGTCAGCAGCCGCCCGTCGACCTCCGGCAGGGCCACGTTCATCGCGATGTCGCGCGCCGAGAGCCCCGCCGTCCCCTCCTCCCAGGCCTTCGCGGTGCCGCCCGAGAACACCACCTGCAGCACCGGCCCGTCGCAGGCGTCGAAGGGAGTCTCCGCCCGCGCCGCGCCCGGCGCCGAGAGCGCGAAGCCGGTGCAGTTCAGCACGATCTGGGCCTTGGATCCGGCAAGAAGGGAGCGCACCACCTCGGCCGACTGGGCGTCCTTCAGGGAGTTGCAGTAGAGCGGCAGCGGATTGATGCCGCGCGCCTGCAAGGCGGCGACGAGGGCATCGACCGCTGCCAGGTTGCCGGCCTGCAGCAGCGCCCGGTAGAACACGACCGCCGCCACCGGCGCCGCCGTCTTCCATGCGGCGCGCAGGTCGTCGAGGGCCGGCCGCGCCCTGCCCGGCCAGTAGAGCCCGGCGCGCAGCAGCGGGCGCGGCTCCTGCCAGTCGCTTTCATGGCCGAGCAGGCTGGCGGCATAGAGCAGGAAGTTGCGCGCGTTGTCGGGCCCGCCCTCGACGCAGTAGCGCCAGAGGCGAAAGGCGGCCTCTTCCTCCAGCGTCGCATAGGTCGCCAATGCCGGGTCCGGCTGCTCGTCGCCGGGCAGCATGGCGAGCTTGATGCCCCGCTCGCGGCAGGCGGCGTGGAGCTGCTCGACGCCGTAGGGCCAGTAGCTCTCGCCACCCAGGAGACGCACCACCACCAGCTTCGCGGCGGCGACCACCTGCTCGACGTAGAGGTCGACCGACATATTGTGGCCGAGCTGCATGAGGTTGGCGAGGCGCAGGCTGGGTGCGGCCTCGCCGAGCGAGGCTCCAACCTCTCGCTGGGCGGCGGCGAGCGCGGCCAGCTCGCTGTCCGCGGCCGAGAGGAAGACGATGTCGCCGGGGTCCTGCCCGAGGTCGATCGCTTCCGAGCCGTCGCTGATGCTGCCGGGCGTCGCCTGGAGAAGGTGCATGGCCGCAGGCCGCCTAACCGGCGACGGCCGCGCGGATCGCCGCCTCGTCCAGGCCGGTCTCGCCGATGAAGACGAGGCGGGTGGCGCGGGCTTCCCCGGGACGCCAGTCGCGGTCGTAATAGTGCTGCAGCCGCTCGCCGACGCCTTGCACCACCAGGCGCATCGCCTTGCCGGTGACGGCGGCGAAGCCCTTTACCCGCAGCACGCCGTGGGCGGCGATGACCGGGCGCAGGCGTTCCAGCAGGGCCTCGGGGTGCTCCGTCTCGCCGAGCGTGACCGAGAAGGAGGTGAAGTCGTCGTGGTCGTGCTCGCCGCTTTCGTCGTGGTGCGACCAGCGGCTGTCGAGGTCGTCTTCCGCCGCCGCGCCGAGGCCGAGCAGCACGGCGACGTCGATGGCGCCATGGCTCGTGCGCAGGGTTTTCACCGCCGGGCGCAGATGGCGGGCGACCGCCGCCTCCACCTCGACGAGGCGCGCCGCGTCCAGGAGATCGGCCTTGTTGATCACCACCATGTCGGCGCAGGCGAGCTGCTCCTCGAACAGCTCTTCCAGCGGTGTGTCGTGATCGAGGCTGTCGTCGCCGGCGCGCTGCGCCGCCACCGCCTCCGGATCGCCGGCGAAGAGGCCGTCGGCGACGGCGGGACCATCGACAACGGCGATGACGCCGTCGACCGTGGTGCGGGTGCGCACCTCCGGCCAGGCGAAGGCCTTCACCAGCGGCTTCGGCAGGGCGAGGCCTGAAGTCTCGATGACGATGTGGTCGGGCGGTTCGGGGCGGTCGAGCAGCGCCTGGATGGTCGGCAGGAAGTCGTCGGCCACGGTGCAGCAGATGCAGCCGTTGGCGAGCTCCACCACGTCGTCCTCCCGGCAGTTCTCGATGCCGCAGCCCTTGAGGACCTCGCCGTCGACGCCGAGGTCGCCGAACTCGTTGATGACCAGGGCAATGCGCCGCCCGCGCGCGTTCTGCAGCAGGTGGCGGATCGCCGAGGTCTTGCCGGCGCCGAGAAAGCCGGTGATGACGGTGGCAGGGATCTTTCCCGCAGGAGCCCCGGCTTTTTTGGAGGAAACTTCGGACATAGCCTACCTGCCTTTTCTGCGCTGCCCCGAGGGTGAACCGGAAGCGGCCCCGGATCAAGCTCCGGGGCCGCCGTTCAGGGTCCAGTTTTGGCTTGAAAGCCGCCGCCGGGCTGTCCCGGCAGCGACCGATTCCGGTCCGGCGGCGAGACCTCAGGCGTGCTCCAGCGCCTTGACGATGTCCTCGCACATCTTCTTGGCGTCGCCGAACAGCATCATGGTGTTGTCGCGGAAGAACAGCTCGTTCTGCACGCCGGCATAGCCGCTGGCCATGGAGCGCTTCACGAACAGCACCTGGCCGGACTTGTCGACGTCGAGGATCGGCATGCCGTAGATCGGCGAGGCCGGGTCGGTCTTGGCCGCCGGGTTGGTGATGTCGTTGGCGCCGATGACGAAGGCGACGTCGGTGGAGGCGAAATCGCGATTGATCTCGTCCCTCTCGAAGACCTCGTCATAGGGCACGTTTGCCTCGGCCAGCAGCACGTTCATGTGGCCCGGCATGCGGCCGGCCACCGGGTGGATGGCGTAGCGCACGTCGACGCCGGCCGCCTTCAGGATGTCGGCCATCTCGCGCAGGGCGTGCTGGGCCTGGGCCACCGCCATGCCATAGCCCGGCACGATGATGACCTTGCCGGCGTTCTTCATCATGAAGGCGGCATCGTCGGCCGCGCCGGCCTTCACCGGACGATCGTCGTCGGCGCCGCCGGCCGCCGCGCCTGCGGTCTCGCCGCCGAAGCCGCCAAGGATGACGTTGAAGATCGAGCGGTTCATCCCCTTGCACATGATGTAGCTGAGGATGGCGCCCGAGGAGCCGACCAGCGCGCCGGTGATAATGAGCAGGTTGTTGTGCAGGGTGAAGCCGATGCCGCAGGCCGCCCAGCCCGAGTAGGAGTTCAGCATCGACACCACCACCGGCATGTCGGCGCCGCCGATCGGCAGGATCAGCAGGAAGCCGAGCGCCAGCGCCACCAGCACGATAAGCCAGAACACCAGCGGCGAGCCATCGAGGCAGAGAAGCACGATGAGCACCACCAGGATGATGCCGAGGGCGGCGTTCAGCGGATGCTGGAACGGGAAGACGAGCGGCTTGCCGGTGAGCAGCGCCTGCAGCTTGGCGAAGGCGACCACCGAGCCGGTGAAGGTGATGGCGCCGATGGCGACGCCGAGCGACATCTCGATGAGGCTGGCGACGTTGATGTCGCCGGGCACGCCGATGCCGTAGGCCTCCGGCCGGTGGAACGCGGCCGCCGCCACGCAGACCGCGGCGAGACCGACCAGGGAGTGGAAGGCGGCGACGAGCTGCGGCAGCGCCGTCATCTGGATGCGCAGCGCGATCACCGTGCCGATGGCGCCGCCGATCAGGATGCCGACGACGATCAGCGTGTAGTTCACCACGCCCGGCGTCGCCAGGGTGGTGAGGATGGCGATCGCCATACCGACCATGCCGTAGATGTTGCCGGCGCGGCTGGTCGTCGGGTGCGACAGCCCGCGCAGCGCCAGGATGAAGCAGACGGAGGCGACGAGGTACAGCAGCGCTGCGAGATCAGCGTTCATGATTGTCCGGTCCCCTTACTTCTTCTTCTTGAACATGGACAGCATGCGCTGCGTGACGATGAAGCCGCCGAAGATGTTCACCGAGGCGAGGATCACCGCGAGGAAGCCCATGAGCTCGCTGAAACCGAACTCCGCCGGCCCGGCGGCGATGAGGGCGCCGACGATGATCACCGAGGAGATCGCGTTGGTGACGGCCATCAGCGGCGAATGCAGGGCCGGCGTCACCCGCCAGACCACGTGGTAGCCGACGAAGACAGCCAGCACGAAGACGGTAAGGCCGACCACCAGTGTGGAAGCGCCAGCGTGGGCGGCAGCGCTCTCGGCCGTCAGCCGGCTGGCCTCCACCGCGAGCGAGGCGACGTCCCCGGCCAGCGCTTGCGCCTGGTTGGCAATCTCTGCGGCGCGTTCAGTGAAGGTCTCGTTGGCCATGGACGTCAGCCTCCCTGTCCGTCGCTAGAGGGGGTGGACTCTTCAGCGGGCGCCGCCGGCTTCGGCGCCTCCTCCTTCGGCGCGAGCGCCGGATGCACGATCTTGCCGTCGCGGATGATGCAGGTGTCGGCGACGATCTTGTCTTCCCAGTTCACCGCAAGCTGCTTGCTGTCCTTGTCGACCAGCAGCTCGATGAAGTTGTAGATGTTGCGGGCATAGAGGGCGGAGGCGTCGGCGGCGAGACGGCTCGGCACGTTCAGGTGGCCGACGATCTTCACGCCCTGGTGCTCGACCACCTTGCCCGGCTGCGACAGCTCGCAGTTGCCGCCGGTCTCCACCGCGAGGTCGACGATGACCGAGCCCGGCTTCATCGACTCGACCATTGCCCGCGTGATCAGCCGCGGCGCCGGGCGGCCGGGAATGAGCGCGGTGGTGACGACGATGTCCATCTTGGCGATGGTCTCGGCGATCAGCGCGGCCTGCTTCTGCTGGTACTCCGCGCTCATCTCCTTGGCATAGCCGCCTGATGTCTCGGCCTGCTTGAACTCCTCGTCCTCGACGGCGACGAACTTGCCGCCGAGGCTCTCCACCTGCTCCTTGGCCGCCGGGCGCACGTCGGTCGCCGAGACCACGGCGCCGAGGCGCTTGGCGGTGGCAATGGCCTGCAGGCCGGCGACGCCCGCGCCCATGACCAGCGCCTTGGCCGGCGGCACGGTGCCCGCCGCCGTCATCATCATCGGGAAGGCCGAGCCGTAGACCGCGGCGGCATCGAGCACCGCCTTGTAGCCCGCCAGATTCGACTGCGACGACAGCACGTCCATCGACTGCGCGCGCGTGATGCGGGGAATGAGGTCCATGGCGAAGACCGTGGCGCCGCTCTGGGCCAGCGGCGCCAGCTCGTCGCCGGCCCGGAACGGGTCCATGATGCAGATCACCAGCGCGCCGGCCTTGAGGCCGGCGAACTCGCCCGGCAGCGGACGGCGCACCTTGGCGATCACATCGGCGCCGGCGCAGGCCGCGGCGGCGTCGGCGGCGATGCTGGCACCGGCCTTCTCATAGGCCGCGTCCAGCATGGCCGCGCCCTGCCCGGCGCCAGTCTCCACCACGACCTCGAAGCCGAGAGCCACCAGCTTCTTCACCGATTCAGGCGATGCGGCGACCCGCGCCTCGTCCGGGCGCTGTTCCCTGGGAATAGCGATCTTCATGCCTTGGATGTCCCCTTATCTTCCCCCGATGGTGCCTGCCGCGACGGTGCCCCCGAGATCCGGACCGACATATATAAGAATGATTCCAGACTCGACCATAAGGTATAGCGAATAGTCCAGAATATGCCGAGACGTGCAATAGGCCTTGCGGCCTAGTCCCGCATGTAATGAACGGCCGGCCGGCGGGTTTCAACTCTATTCTGCGGTTTTGCGGCGGAAAGGCGCATTTGTCGGCCTGACGGCGCGACGGCGGACTGTCCGCCAGACCGGAGGCCAGACTGGCCGCCAGACCGGTCGCCAGACCAGCCGGGGCCGGCAGCGGTGGACAGCGGACGACGCGGCCGATA
Source organism: Kiloniellaceae bacterium (assembly GCA_036570545.1). Classification (GTDB taxonomy): domain Bacteria; phylum Pseudomonadota; class Alphaproteobacteria; order Kiloniellales; family Kiloniellaceae; genus Pelagibius. Next base: position 30,858 of record DATCXZ010000188.1, on the reverse strand, counting down.
AGAGGAGCACAGAAGAGTCCACTGGCGATGCGGGAAGAATGGGCGTGAGACTGCTGTCAGAGGTCGAGGAGCTGCAGGCGCTGCTGGCCTCCGCCGGCGTCTTCATCGTCACCGGCGTCACCAAGTCCGGCACCACCTGGCTGCAGCGCATGCTGGACAGCCACCCGGAAATCGCCTGCGGGGGCGAGAGCAAGCTCAACGTGCTCCTGACCCAGCTCGGCCCGGCGCTGCGCGGCTACAACGACGCGCTCACCAAGACCAACGAGAAGATCTATCGCGAGGAGGCCGTCTACCGGCCCCTCGGCCAGGCCCAGGCGCGCGCTGTCATGCAGTATCTCTTCCTCGATCGTCTGGGTGCGGTGCGGCAGGCGGCGGCCGCGGCCGGCAAGGACGGCACGGTCAAGTGGATCGGCGACAAGGACCCCGACTACAAGCGCGAGCTCGCCTCCTGGCGCGCCATCCTTCCGGAGGCGCGGCTGGTCTCCACCACCCGCGACGGGCGCGACTGCTACGTCTCCCTGTGGTTCCACCTCTTCCCAGACCGCGAGCCGCTGGCGGCCGCCAATCGCGCCGACTTCCTCGGCCGCATCGAAAACCACGCCGCCACCTGGCGCGACACCATGGCGCGCTTCCGCAGGGATGCCGAGGCGCACGACGGGCACCACTATGCGGTGCGCTACGAGAGCCTGCTGGACGACGCGGCGGGCGAGATGCAACGCCTCTTCCGGTGGTTCGGCTGCGATGCCTCCGAGGCCACCGTGGCCGCCGTCGTCGGCCGCAACGCCTTCGCCGTCGCCTCCGGCGGCCGGCAGCCGGGCGAGGCCGACCCGCAAAGCTTTCTGCGCAAGGGCATCGCCGGCGACTGGAAGAATCACTTCGACGACGAGTGCAACAGGATCTACTGCTCGATCGCCGGCGGGGCCTTGGCCGATGCCGGCTATGAAGTGTGATGACGGCGGTCTACGTCGTTACCGACATCGAGGTGAACGGCCCGACGCCGGGCGAGCATTCCATGCTGGCCTTCGCCTCGGTCGCCGTCGATCACGCCGGCGGCGAGCTCGGCAGCTTCGAGGCCGTGCTGGAGACGCTGCCGGAAGCCGGCGAGGACCCGATCACCATCGACTGGTTCCGGGGCTTTCCCGATGCCTGGGCCGCCGCCACCACCAATCCCGGGCCGCCGTCCGAGGTGATGCAGCGCTATGCCGCCTGGCTGCGCGGCCTGCCGGGCCAGCGGATCTTCGCCGCCCATCCGCTCGCCTTCGACGGCGCCTGGATCGACTATTACCTCAGGCGTTTCGCCGGCATCCGCATGCTGAAAGGGCCGTGGGCGGGCGAGCGTCTGTTCCACAATGCGGGGCTCTGCCTCCAGGCCTTCGCCGCCGGGCGCAGCGGCTGGGACTTCGCCGCCTGCAGGACCGAGGACTACCCGCCGGAGTGGCTCGGCCACGTGCCGCACAGCCACCGCTCCATCGACGACGCCCGCGGCTACGCCAACCTGCTGCGCACGCTGCTGCAGATGAAGGCGCCGGCCGCGGCGGGGCCCCGAGACAAGCGCGCCGTCATGCCATCGGATAGAAGATGAAGCCGCTGGCAACGTCCTCTTCGCGCTCCTGAAGAGGGCGCACCTCCTCCACCGCGAGCGAGCCGCATTCATGGAAGCAAGGGGCGTGCCGGGCGGAGATCTGCAGCTCGGCAGCGAAGTCGAAGAGCGCCAGCTTTCCCGCCAGGGTCTCGTTCTCGGCGAGAGTGGTGCGGACCACATAAAAGCCGCTGCGTTCGGCACCGGCGTCGGTCAAGAAGCCATCGCCGCGGAGAATGACGCGAAAGCGCCTGACAGGGCCTTGCACCGGTGCCGTCAAAGACTGGGTGAGCTGTGCCATAGAAACCAGTCCGTCTTTGTCCACACCATCAGCGATCGGACTATTACGCCGCCCGCCTGTTAAGGCTTTACTAAACCCCGCCAATATTTCCGAATGTCGGGCAAATTTTCAACCGCTGTTTCAATTGGAGCGTCGCTTACTTGCGATCCAGGCGCGACCTGGCCGGGGCGCACCGGATATAGCAGCTAAGTTGACGGCTGCAGGCCGAGTTCCTGGAGTGCCTCCGTCTGACGCCGGGCAAGCCGGTCGACGTCGAAGTCGCGGATGAGGTCGTGGAACATCCGGTGCCAGTTGATCTCGGCATCCAGGTGCATGAACACCGAGCCGAGGCCGATGGCGGCGCGATCCATCAGCACGAACTCGCGCGGCGGCGTGACCCCGCCGAGGCGGCGCAGTTCCTTGTGCACCTCGCCGGCGACCTTGGCGCCGTAGAGGCTGCCGTTGTCGCCCATGATCTTCTGCGGCCTGTCCTCCAGCAGCGGCGCATAGAGGAAAGCCGCCCAGAGATTGAGCGCGGCCAGCAGGTCCTTGCTGAGGTCGGTGAAGCCCCAGATGCGATAGGCCTCCACCGCCAACTCCGGGTCGTCGCGCTCGAGCGCAAAGTAGAGGTCGATGACGCCTTTCACGAAGAGCGGCGGGAAGACGCGGATGCAGCCGAAGTCCAGCAGGTTCACGGTGCCGTCGGGACGGATCGTGTAGTTCCCGAGATGCGGGTCGCCGTGGATGATGCCGTAGTAATAGAAGGGCACGTACCAGGCACGGAACATGTTCATGGCCACGGTGTTGCGCTGCTTCACCGTCTTGCTCTGCTCGGCGAAGTCGATCAGCGGCTTGCCTTCCAGCCAGGTCATGGTGAGCAGCCGGCGCGTCGAGAGCTCCGGCAGCAGGTCGGCCACGTGAACGCCCTTCTCGTCGCGCAGCATGTGCTGGTAGAGCCGCATGTGGCGACCCTCGCGCTCGTAGTCGAGCTCCTCGCGCAGGCGATCGGCGAGCTCGTGATAGATGTTCGAGGGATCGATGGCGCGATCGTAGCGGCGGTAGATGCCGAAGAGGATCTTGAGCTGCTGCAGGTCGGCTTCCACCGCCGACAGCATGTCCGGGTACTGCAGCTTGCAGGCGAGATCGCGGCCATCGAGGCCGGCGGCGCGGTGCACCTGGCCGAGCGAGGCGGCGGCCGCCGCCTCGTGCTCGAAGGTCTTGAACCGCGCCTCCCAGCCGGCGCCGAGCTCGCTGCGCATACGGCGCTTCACGAAGGGCCAGCCCATCGGCGGCGCGTCGGACTGGAGCTGGCGCAGTTCCTCGGCGTACTCGCGCGGCAGGGCATCGGGAATGGTGGCGAGGATCTGCGCCGCCTTCATCAGCGGCCCCTTGAGGCCGCCGAGCGCCGCCTTCAGATCCGAGGAATGCCTGCCGCGGTCGAGCCCAAAGCCAAGGTAGCGGGCGCCGACAATCTGGGCGGCGAGCCCGCCGACGGAGGTGCCGACCTGCGCATAGCGGCGCGCCCGGCCGAGGCGCGAGCCCGCCTCCTCTCCGAAGTCCTCGTGAGGGTCGTCGCGGTAATCACCATCCTGCTGTGTCATGCCCCTGAAGGTGGGCCTCGGCACTGCCGTTGTCCAGAGACGCTGTCGGAGGCTGTCGTCCCGGGACTTGTTCCCGGGACCCAATGCCCGCGCCGTCTGAAGATCTTGCCACTCAGGGGGGAGGCGTTTGCGGCTGGCGGGGATGCCATCGTGGCAAGACATCGCCACGCGCTGATGCCAATGGGTCCCGGCGACAAGCGCCGGGACGACAGTTGTGCTTATGGCGCTGTCGAGAAACCGCCGCCAGCAATGTGTGAATCCGGTGGGGACGAGCACCGGAACGACGGCGGTGTGTGCCTGTGGCCGTTGCGAGACCGGCGCGCCACGTGCGCGGATGTCGTGCGCGGATGTCGTGCGCGGCTGCCGCGCGCGACGCCCCCTACTCCATCGCCTCCAGCTCGGCGATGAAGCTCTCCACCACACCGAGGCCGCGGTGCCAGAAGGCGGGGTCGGAGGCGTCGAGGCCGAAGGGCGCCAGCAGCTCCTTGTGGCGCTTGCTGCCGCCCGCGCGCAGCATGTCCAGGTACTTCTCCGCGAAGCCGGCCGAGGCGCCCTCGTAGACCGCGTAGAGCGAATTCACGAGGCAGTCGCCGAAGGCGTAGGCATAGACGTAGAAGGGCACGTGGATGAAGTGCGGAATGTAGGCCCAGAAGTGGCGATAGTCGTCGTCGAAGGCGATCGACGGGCCGAGGCTCTCGCGCTGCGTCTCCAACCAGATCTCGCCGAGCCGTTCGGGCAGCAGCTCGCCGTCGCGCCGCTCGGCGTGCACGCGGGTCTCGAACTGGTGCATGGCGATCTGCCGCACCACCGTGTTCAGCATGTCCTCGACCTTGGAGGCCAGCATCACCTTGCGCCGCTTGGGATCCCGCTCGCTCTTGAGCAGCGCCTGGAAGGTCAGCATCTCGCCGAATACCGAAGCGGTCTCCGCCAGGGTCAGCGGCGTGTCGGCCATGAGGTGGCCTTGCGGCCCCGCCAGCACCTGATGCACGCCGTGGCCGAGCTCGTGCGCCAGCGTCATGACGTCGCGCGCGCGGCCCTGGTAGTTCAGCAGCAGGTAGGGATGCGCCGAGGGCACCGTCGGATGCGCGAAGGCGCCGGGCGCCTTGCCCGGGCGCACCGGCGCGTCGATCCACGCCTGGTCGAAGAACTGCTTGCCGATGGCGGCCAGCGCCGGCGAGAACTCGGCATAGGCATCGAGCACCAGGCGGCGCGCGTCCCTCCAGGCGATCACGCGGTCGTCGTCGTCGGGCAGCGGCGCGTTGCGGTCCCAGTAGGGCAGCGTCGTGCCGCCGAACCACTGCGCCTTCAGCGCGTAGTAGCGATGCGCCAGGCGCGGGTAGGCCGCCTGCACCGAGCCGACCAGGGCATCGACCACCTCGTCCTCGACGAAGTTGGCGAGATTGCGCGAGGACACCGGACGATCGAACTGCCGCCACCTGTCCTCGATCTCCTTGTCCTTGGCGAGGGTGTTGGTGATCAGCGAGAACACCCGCGCGTTGTCGCCCAGCACCTTGCCGAGCGACCTGGCAGCCTCGCGCCGCGCCGCTTCCTCGCGATCGGTCAGGCGGTTGAGGACCTCCGCCGAGGTGAGCGGCTCGCCCTTGAAGGGAAATCGCAGGGACGCCATGGTCTCGTCGAAGAGGCGCGTCCAGGCGGCGCGCCCGGCGACGTACTTCTCATGCAGCAGGCGCTCGATGTCGTCGGAAAGCTGGTGCGGACGCATGGCGCGCAGGTCGCGCAGCCAGGGCGCATAGCGCGCCAGCTCGGGCGCCTGCAGCTTGTCCTGCAGCAGGCCGTCGTCGAGGTGGTTCAGCTCCAGCGCGAAGAACACCAGGTCGGTGGAGATCGCCGTGCAACGCTCCTGCATCGACTGGTAGAAGCGGCCGATCCTGGGGTCGCTCATGTCGCCGGAATAGACGAGCTGGGCGAAGCTCATGATCCGGCCGAGCGTCTCCTGGATCGCCTCGTAGTCGGCGACGGCGGCGCCCAGGGCGGCGCCGTCCAGGCCGGCCAGGCGGCCGGCGTTGCGCTCGCGGAAAGCCTTGGCCCTGGCGGCCGCCGAATCGAGATCGGCGACGAGAGCGGGCGAGTCGGGGCCGGGATAGAGGTCGGCCAGGTTCCAGCCCGGCAGTTCGCCGAGAGCCTCGTCGACGACGGATTTGGTTGTCACAAGGGCACCTGCTGAAGCTTGGGGGGTCGGCGGGCGGGGCAGAGAGTATCTTGACCCCCTGCGATATAGGTCGCAAATACTGCTGCGCCAAGAGCGAAGCCGCGCCGCATGACGCCGGGAGATCAGCGGGCCGGAGCCTTCGGGCCGGGAGTTTTCGGGGGAGACGCATGGATTTCGACGCCTGCCGCTCGCTGACCGCGGCCTTCTTCGAGCAGGTGTCGCGGCGGCGCGATGCACCCTTCCTGTGGCACAAGCAGGACGGCCGCTATCGGTCGCAGAGCTGGGGCGAGATCGCGCGCCAGGTCGGCGAGATCTCGCGCGGCCTGCGCAACCTGGGCCTGCAACCCGGCGACCGCGTGGTGCTGGTGGCGGAGAACCGGCCGGAATGGCTGGTCGCCGACCTTGCCATCATGGCCGCCGGCGGCATCACCGTGCCGGCCTACACCACCGCGCTGACGAGCGATCATCGCCATGTGCTGACCGACTGCGGCGCCGTCGGCGCCATCGTGTCGACCCAGGCCCTGGCGGACCGCCTGCTGCCTGCGGTGCTCGACGCGCCGGCCTGCAAGTGGGTGATCGCCATGGAGGATCTGCGCCGCGCCAAGGCGGGGGCGGCGCCGGTGCATCGCTGGGACGACCTGCTGGCCGCCGGCCGCGCGCTGCCGGACGACGTCGAGGAGGTGGCCGCGCGCGCCCGGCGCGGCGACACCGCCTGCATCATCTACACCTCCGGCACCGGCGGCGTGCCGCGCGGCGTGATGCTGAGCCACGGCGCCATCCTGTGCAACTGCATGGGCGCCTACAAGCTGCTGGTGCAGCTCGGCCTGGGGCACGAGGTCTTCCTCTCCTTCCTGCCGCTATCGCATGCCTATGAGCACACCGCGGGCCAGTTCTTCCCGATCACCATCGGCGCCGAGATCTACTACGCCGAGGGTGTCGACCACCTGCTGCGCAACCTCGGCGAGGCGCGGCCCACCATCATGACGGCGGTGCCGCGCCTCTACGAGACCATGCACCTGCGCATCCGCCGCGGCATCGACAAGCAGGGCGGGCTCACGGCGAAGCTCTTCGACAAGGCGGTGGTGCTCGGCCAGAAGCGCTACCTGAACCCGCAGAGCCTTACCCTCTGGGAGCGGCTGCAGAACCTGGCGCTGGACCTCCTGGTCCGCCGCAAGATCCGCCGGCGCTTCGGCGGGCGCATCAAGGCCATCGTCTCCGGCGGCGCGGCGCTGAACTACGACATCGGCCTGTTCTTCACCGCGCTCGGCCTGCCGCTGCTGCAGGGCTACGGCCAGACCGAGACGGCGCCGGTGGTCTCGGTCAACCCGCCGTGGAAGGTGAAGCTGGAGACCGTCGGCCCGCCCTTCGACGGCGTCGAGGCGAAGATCGCCGCGGACGGCGAGATCCTGGTGCGCGGCGAATGCGTGATGACCGGCTACTGGAACGACGAGGAAGCCACCTATAAGGCAATCCGGGACGGCTGGCTGCACACCGGCGACATCGGCGAGCTGGACGAAGACGGCTACCTGAAGATAACCGACCGCAAGAAGGACATCATCGTGTTCTCCGGCGGCGACAACGTCTCGCCGGCGCGGGTCGAAGGCTTTCTCACCCTGCAGCGGGAAATCCAGCAGGCCATGGTGTTCGGCGACAAGCGGCCGCACCTGGTCGCCCTGCTGGTGCCGGACGACGAGTTCGTCGCCCAGTGGTGCCGCAGCGCCGGCAGGCCCCGCGATCTCGGCGCGCTGCGCGAGGACGGCGCATTCCGCGCCGCGCTGGCCCAGGTGGTCGATCGCGTGAACGCCAACCTGTCGCCGCTGGAAAAAGTGCGCCGCTTCGCCGTGCTGGAGGAGCCCTTCACGGTGGAGAACGGGATGATGACGCCGACGATGAAGATCCGCCGCCACAAGATCACGGCGGCCTACGGCGAAATCCTCGACGGCCTCTACTGATCGCGCGTCACGGCGGCTGCTCGCCTTTCCCCGGCTTGCCTTGCATCGCGTTTTCGGCGAGGATCGCCGCGCTGGGTGTATTCGGGCCTCAGGGAATCACAGGAATGAAACGGTTTGCACTCGTTGGGGCGCTGGCTTGCGCTGCGCTCGTGGCCACTGGCGCGCCGGCGGCGGCCCAGGTCGCCGTGAACGACACGCCGGCGGTGTTCAGCGCCAGCGTCGGCTGGTATGACTTCAAGGTGCAGGACAACGAGGCGGCAGATTTTCGCCTGGAGTACCGCCACGACGAGGACTTCCTGTGGCTGAAGCCCTGGGGCGGCGTGGAGGTCACTTCCGACGGCGCCGTCTGGGGCGGCATCGGCATCCTCGTCGACGTCACCGTCTTCGATGCCGTGGTGCTGACCGGCAGCTTCGCTCCAGGCCTCTATGAGGACGGCAACGGCAAGAACCTGGGGCATACGGTCGAGTTCCGCAGCCAGGTGGAACTCGGCTACCAGTTCGAGAACCGGTCGCGCCTCTCACTGGGGTTCAGCCACACCTCCAACGGAAGCTTGAGCAGCGACAACCCTGGGGTGGAGGTCTTGAGCCTCTACTACCACCTGCCGTTCGAATGGCTGTTCTGATCTCGCCCTGAACGTGCTTCGCTAGCCAGTTGCGCCCATTGCCGCCGGTGCAACTCTTCTGTTCGAGCGCGTACTTCGGAATAGCCTCGCGCCACCCCAAAAGTCGTTCTGTGCGGCCCCTTGACTCCTTCGCAAGAGGCATATCGCGGAATCACTTCCACGTCTGGTGGGGCGAGAACTACACCGTCGAGCAGGTCAGCAACAACGCCGAGCCGACCTATGGCGTCAAGCAGGGCGACTGGCACCTGACCGACGAGTTCCCCGTCTACACGACCCAGAGCGAGGCCTCGGTGTCGGTGCGCAGCGGCGCCCATACACTTTGCGTTACCGCCGCAGACAGGAGTCACGACATTTTCGATCCCAAGGTCTATCATTGCGTGGATGTCAGCGAACACCTTTAGGGGTGCGGATGACTCTGCCCGCCTACGTCGGCCGCTGCTGATTCTATTCCCTGCAACCTTGATCCGCCACAGCCGTTTCTTCCGCAGACTATGGCAGGAGGGAGGAACAAAAACACGGCCGCCTGGTCGAGCATGTGGAGGCAAATCCGAGCCACGACCCAGGAGTCCGTGCAATGTTCAAGGTGTTGATCCTAGAGCAGATCAGGGTCGGATGGAATCGCCTTCAGCGATCCATCGACCCTGTGAATCTGCTCTACCCTTTTAAAGTAGATCGGATTCACGTGGTCAGACGGAACCGCGGCGCGGTTCCATCTGACCACGATCCGATCTAGTGTGTTCCGTTGCCCTCGCGCCCGAAGACTGCCAGGCCGACACGGCGGTGTCCGTCATCACCGGGCCGGATGCTCCCAACGCATTGATGTGCGGCCTCAACGGCCAAGCCTATGTCGCCTCGACCGCGCTCGCTGCCAAGCGCAACAACGAATACTTCAAGGTGCGGTGCTCGCGCATGTCTATCGGCCCGACGGTGGGCTGATCTCCCTCAAGATGCGAACCCTGCGTCACGCCGCCCCGGCAGCCTCTTTCGGCGGGAAGGTCGGCGGCAGCGATCCGAGGCCTCTTGCCTCGTCCATGACCGGCACCAGATCGCTGGACACCAAGTCGTAGAGTTGCCTGGCGCTGTCGATCACGTAGTAGACGGTCTGAAAGATGTCGATCCGGTAGGGCGTGCGGAACACGGTGAGCGCGTCGAAGGGTCGGCGCTCCGGCTTGTCGCTCTCGATGGCGTAGGGCGTCTCGCCGGCGGAAGACGCGATGCCGGCGCCGTAGATGCGGATGCCCTCTTCCGTTGCGATGAGGCCGAACTCCACCGTGAACCAGAACAGCCGCTGCATCATCCAGAGGTAGGACTTGTCGAGGCGCAGCGCGGTCTCGCCGTACTTCTGCAGGAAGTCGGCATAGGTCGGCAGCGTGAGCATCGGGCAGTGGCCGAAGATCTCGTGGAAGACGTCGGGCTCCTGCAGGTAGTCGAAGTCCTCGCGCCGGCGGATGAAAGTCGCCGCCGGGAACTTGCGCCCGGCCAGCAGGGCGAAGAAACGGCGCGGCGAGATGAGGGCCGGCACCGGCTCGACGCCGAAGCCGCCGATCTCGTGCAGGCGCGCATTCACTTCCTTGAGCTGCGGCACGCGCTCGGCCGGCAGGTCTAGGAGCTCGAGGCCGTTGAGGAAAGCATTGCAGACGCGGCCCGGCAGCAGGGCTTGCTGGCGCGTGCGCAGGTCGCGCCACACGGCATTTTCCTCCGCCGTGTAGGCGATGATCCCGTCAGCGTCGGGAATCTTCGATTCGTAGCTGGTGGTCTTGGCCATGACCTTCCTTCCCTCCTGGGGGAAGCGCCGATCACATTTACCGGCCCACGTCGCTAGAATGCGGGGCCTCAGCCCTCCGCTTTCAAGACGCCGCGGCGGATCTGGTCGGCCTCGATGGAGTCGAACAGCGCCTGGAAGTTGCCCTCGCCGAAGCCCTCGTCGCCCTTGCGTTGGATGATCTCGAAGAACACCGGGCCGATGACGTTCTTGGTGAAGATCTGCAGCAGGCGGCCACCGCCTTCGGTCGGCGCGCCGTCGATCAGGATCTTGTTGGCGGCGAGACGGCGAAGATCCTCGCCGTGGCCCGGCAGCCGCCCATCGACCTGCTCGTAGTAGGTGTCCGGCACACCCTCCTGGAACGCGACCCCGCCGGCCTTCAGCGTTTCCACCGAAGCGTAGATGTCGCTGGTGCCGAGCGCGATGTGCTGGATGCCCTCGCCCTTGTACTCCTCGAGGTATTCGGCGATCTGCGACTTGTCGTCGGCGCTCTCGTTGATCGGAATGCGGATCTTGCCGCAGGGGCTTGTCATCGCCTTCGACTTCAGCCCGGTCAGCTTGCCCTCGATGTCGAAGTAGCGGATCTCGCGGAAATTGAAGAGGCGCTCGTAGAAGGTCGACCACTCCTTCATGCGCCCGCGGTAGACGTTGTGGGTCAGGTGGTCGATGACGGTGAGGCCGGCGCCCGCCGGACGCTGGTCGGCGCCAGGCAGCGGCTTGAAGTCGACGTCGTAGATCGAGCCGTTGTCGCCGTAGCGATCGACCAGGTAGATGAGAGAATCGCCGATGCCCTTGATGGCGGGGATGTTCAGCTCCATCGGCCCGGCCGTCGACTCGACCACCCAGGCGCCCATCTCGCGGGCGCGCCTGCAGGCCGCCGGCGCGTCCTTCACCCGGAAGGCGATGGCGCAGACCGAGGGACCGTGCAGCAGGGTGAAGGCCTGGGGAAAGCCCTCGCGCTCGGCATTGAGGATGAAGTTCACGTCGCCCTGGCGGTAGAGCGTCACGTTCTTGGAGCGGTGCCGGGCGACGGCGGTAAAGCCGAGGGTCTCGAAAAGGCGTCCGAGCTCGACCGGCTGCGGCGAGGTGAACTCGACGAACTCGAAGCCGTCGGTCTGCATGGGGTTGTCCCAAACACCGCCTGCTGTGCGTTCCGGAGCATCAAGTGACTTTGCAGCGTTTGACATCTCTCACCGCCTTTTGCCACCGTGGCCCTGCCCCCCCGGCTTCGCGACTCGGGTTCGCTCTTGGGGGCAGGTTCCTGACTTCTAAAGCGCCGGCTTGTAACCATCAACTGGGCGCGGAACGCAGTCGGGACAAGAGAGGGGCTCCTCATGCTGCGGCGCAGCACAAAGGCGCCGCCGCGCGCCGGGCGTTATTCTTTCGTCTTCCGCCCGTTCCGCCTTACGATGTGATTCGGCCTGACGCCCGATCGGACCGTTCCTTGCTTTCTCAGGAGTAATCGCTTTGTGAAATTGTTTGGCAGGTCAGACTAAATTATCTTTTTACTTGGCGCAGGCGCTCCGCAATCAGGCTTAGGCGCTACGCAGGGGCCGGGCGCCGGAACAGCAGGCAAGGACTTGCGACGATGGCTTTGCGGGCGGTTTCCCTCGACGACAAGTACGCGCTCGACCGCGGCCGGGTGTTCCTCACCGGCACCCAGGCACTGGTGCGCCTGCCGATGATGCAGCGCCAGCGCGACCTCGCCGCCGGCCTCGACACCGCCGCCTATGTCACCGGCTACCGCGGCTCGCCGCTGGGCGCCGTCGACCAGCAGATGGCGCGCGCCAGGCAGTTCCTCGAGAAGCACCACATCCGCTTCCAGGCCGGCGTGAACGAGGACCTCGCCGCCACCGCCATCTGGGGCACGCAGCAGCTCGACCTCTTTGGAGATTCCAACTACGATGGCGTGTTCGCCATGTGGTACGCCAAGGGCCCGGGCGTGGACCGCTCGGGCGACGTGCTGCGCCACGGCAACATGGCCGGCAGCTCCAGGCACGGCGGCGTACTGCTGCTGGCCGGTGACGACCACACCGCCAAGTCGTCCACCACCGCCCACCAGTGCGAGTTGACCTTCAAGGACCTCATGATCCCGGTGCTCAACCCGGCGAACGTGCAGGAATTCCTCGACCTCGGGCTCTACGGCTGGGCGATGAGCCGCTACTCGGGCTGCTGGATCGGCTTCAAGACCATCAGCGAGACGGTGGAATCCTCCTCGAGCGTCGACCTCGATCCCGCGCGCACGCAGATCGTGCTGCCCGAGGACTTCGAGATGCCGCCGGAAGGACTGCACATCCGCTGGCCGGACACGCCGCTGGCGCAGGAGGAGCGCCTGCACCGCTACAAGGTCTACGCCGCCCTCGCCTTCGCGCGCGCCAACAAGCTCGACCGCATGATGCTCGGCGACGGCGAGCGCCGCTTCGGCATCATCACCGCCGGCAAGGCCTATCTCGACGTGCGTCAGGCCTTGGACGACCTCGGCATCGACGAGGCGCGTGCCCGGCAGATCGGCCTTGCCGTCTACAAGGTCGGCATGTCCTGGCCGCTCGAGCGCGAAGGCATCAGGCGCTTCGCCGAGGGCCTGGAGGAAATCCTGGTCGTCGAGGAGAAGCGCGCGGTCATCGAGAACCAGGTGAAGGAGCAGCTTTACAACTGGCGCGGCGATGCGCGCCCGCGCGTGGTCGGCAAGTTCGACGAGACGGGCGAGTGGCTGCTGCCCTCGACGGGCGAGCTGACGCCGGCACGCATCGCCCGTGCCATCGCCAAGCGCATCGCGCGCTTCCATACCAGCGAGGACATCGCGCAGCGCCTGCGCTTCCTCGCCGAGAAGGAAAGGGCCATGGAGAGCGGGCGCACGCCGATGGCGCGCGTTCCCTACTTCTGCTCCGGCTGCCCGCACAACAGCTCGACCAAGGTCCCGGAAGGCAGCCGCGCGCTCGCCGGCATCGGCTGTCACTACATGGTGCAGTGGATGGACCGCCGCACCGACACCTTCACCCAGATGGGCGGCGAGGGCGTGCCGTGGGTCGGCCAGGCGCCGTTCTCCAAGACGCAGCACGTCTTCGCCAACCTCGGCGACGGCACCTACTTCCATTCCGGCCTCCTGGCGATCCGCGCAGCGGTCGGCGCCAACGTGAACATCACCTACAAAATCCTCTACAACGATGCCGTCGCCATGACCGGCGGCCAGGCGGTCGACGGCCCGCTCGATCCCGCGATGATCAGCCGTCAGGTCGCCGCCGAGGGCGTGCAGCGCATCGTGGTGGTGACCGACGAGCCGGAGAAGTATCCCGCCGGCACCAACTGGGCGCCGGGCGTGGCGATCGAGCATCGCGACCACCTCGACCGCGTGCAGAAGGAGCTGCGCGAGACTGCGGGCGTGACCGTGCTGCTCTACGACCAGACCTGTGCCGCCGAGAAGCGCCGCCGCCGCAAGCGCGGGCGCTATCCCGACCCGCCGAAGCGCGCCTTCATCAACGAGCTGGTCTGCGAAGGCTGCGGCGACTGCTCGGTGCAGTCCAACTGCGTCTCGGTGGTGCCGGTGGAAACCGAGTTCGGGCGCAAGCGTGCCATCGACCAGTCGTCCTGCAACAAGGACTTCTCCTGCGTGAACGGCTTCTGCCCCAGCTTCGTCACCGTCCATGGCGGCAACATCCGCAAGCAGCAGGCCGTCAAGGGCGACGGCGCCGCCGAGCTGTGGGCGGCGCTGCCGGAGCCCGCCGTACCTGCCCTCGAGCGGCCCTACGGCATCGTCATCACCGGCGTCGGCGGCACCGGCGTGGTCACCATCGGCGCGCTGCTGGGCATGGCGGCACACCTCGAGGGCCGCGGCTGCTCGGTGCTCGACATGGCGGGCCTGGCGCAGAAGGGCGGCGCCGTGGTGAGCCACGTGCGGCTCGCGCCGCAGTCGGAGGACATCCACGCCGTGCGCATTTCCGCCGGCAGCGCCAGCCTGCTGCTCGGCTGCGACCTCGTGGTGGCGGCCGGCCCCGAGGCGCTGTCGAAGCTCACCGCCGGGCGCACCCGCGCCGTGGTGAATAATCATCAGGTCATGACCGGCGAGTTCACCCGCAATCCGGACCTCGCCTTTCCAGGCGGCGAGATGGAGCGCCTCATCGCCGAGGCCGCGGGGCCAGGGCGAGCCGACTTCCTCGATGCCACCCGTATCGCCACCGCGCTGCTCGGCGATTCCATCGCCACCAACCTCTTCATGCTGGGCTACGCCTGGCAGAAGGGCCTGGTGCCGCTCTCCGCCGCCGCCATCGACAAGGCGATCGAGCTGAACCAGGTGGCGGTCGAAGCCAACAGGACGGCCTTCCTCTGGGGCCGGCGCGCCGCCCACGATCTCGCCGCCGTCGAGAAGGCAGCGGCGCCGCGCAGCGGGCCCGGGGATCTCAGCTCGCCAGGGGATCGTCACCTGTCGCAGAGCCTGGACGAGGTGGTCGCCCGCCGCGTCGCCTTCCTCACCGGCTACCAGGATGCCGCCTACGCGGCCCGCTACAAGGCGCTGGTCGAGAAGGCCAGGGCGGCCGAGGCGGCGCGCGCGCCGGGCTTCTCCGGCCTCGCCGGGGCGGTCGCGCGCTACTATTTCAAGCTGCTCGCCGTGAAGGACGAGTACGAGGTGGCGCGGCTCTACAGCGATCCCCAGTTCACTCGCCGCCTCCGCGAGCAGTTCGAGGGCAGCTACCGGCTCTCCTTCCACCTCGCCCCGCCGCTGATCGCCGCGCGCGACCCGGAGACCGGCCATCTGAAAAAGCGCGAGTTCGGCGCCTGGCTGCTGCCGGCCTTCCGCGTGCTGGCGAGGCTGAAGGGGCTGCGCGGCACGGCGCTCGACATCTTCGGCTACAGCGCCGAGCGGCGGACAGAGCGCCAGCTCATCGCCGGCTACGAGGCGCTGATCGAGGAGGTGCTGGCGAAGCTGACGCCCGACAACCATGCCCTGGCGGTCGAGCTGGCCGCGATCCCCGAGAAGATCCGCGGCTTCGGCCATGTGAAGGAGGCGCACCTGACGACCGCCAAGGCCTGCGAGGCCGACCTGCTGGCGGCCTTCCGCGACCCCACCCTGCGCCAGCGCAGCGCCGCCGCGGAGTAAGGAGAAGCCGCCCTACTCAAGCCGCCAGAAGGTGCCGGAGTCGTTCCTGCGCCGCTCCTTGTCGCGCAGGAAGTCGTCGTCCAGCTTGCCGCCCAGCACCTCGCAGGTGTCCTGGCGGACGCGGGCGTTGTTGCGGAAGTATTGGTGCCCGGTCGGATCGCAGGTCCAGGCGTTGGGACCCTTCATCTCCCAGATGATCTTCGTGGAGACGTTCACCACCGAGACCTTGTCCGGGCATTGCGGCGTCAGGCACGGCCCGCTGCGGCCGAGGCGATCGGGATTGCCCATGGCATAGTCGCTTGCCTTCAGCGACAGGTCCTGGTGGTTGTAGTAGACCGTGACGCGGCGGCAGCCGCGCAGCAGCGGACCGATCTTATAGCCGCACTGCAGGGTGTCGTCGTCCTCGTCGGCGCCGGCCAGGATCACCTCGTCGAACAGCGGCGGGATGTTGTTTCCGACGAAGGTGCGCATCGCTTGCACGGCGCCGCGCAGCGCCCAGTTGCCCATCGAGTGGCAGAGCAGGTGGATGCGCGCGTCGCAGCGCTTGTTGCGCTCGGTGTTGCGAATGAAGTCGGTGGCCTTGAGGACGGCGCGGCCCAGCGCGGGGCCGGACAGGCGGGCGCGATCGCGGTCGTCGGCGTAGGTGCGCGCGGACACGCCGGCCCCTGCCGAGGGCCAGGTAAACATCAGCAGGACCATGTCCTTGCCGCCCGCCGCCAGCCACTGCTGCAGTTGCACGGCACGGCCGGCCGCCTCGCGGAAGGTATGGTCGTAGCCGTGCACGAAAACGAGGGCGTCGCGCCCCGCCATCATCTCGTCGCGCACCGCCTGGAAGATCGCCTTGCTGCCCAGCTTCTGCGGATCGTCGCCGTCCTCCATGTCTTCCTCGGCGACCGTGATCTTTGCCTTGCCGACGAAGTCGTCGAGGTCCTTCTTGTAGAGATTCTTGCCGGTAAAGCTCACCCTGCCGAAGCGCAGCTCATCGATATCCGGGTGGAACTCCTCGCTGATCTCGGCGTCTGCGCCGTCCTTCACGACGCGGCGGTTGGTCGCGAAATAGATCTCCTGAGCCATGGCTCCCCTCCCCTGCCTCTCAGTCCCTGCCGCCAGCCCCCACCTCTCAGTGCCAGGGCAGAGCCGCCGGAGACTAGCAGGCTTCCGGGCGAGCCGGCAGGCAGACGAAAGGGGTAGCACCACAGGGCCGGTCAAGCGCCCGCCAACGGCGTCCAAAAGAAGCAGCTTGCAATCTCCTCCCGAGCGGCCTATTTACCTCCCACGATATTGGCCGACTGACTGGGCCGCTTCGCTGTGTCACCGACCGGCGCGCACGTTTCAGACTACTCTCCAAAATCGACTCATCGGGCAATCGGCTGCGACTCCCGCGCCGGGACCCCACGTGCAACCCGTTCATGAAAGGAAATCTCCATGATCACGGGCACCGTAAAGTTCTACAACGACCAGCGTGGCTACGGCTTCATCCAGCCGGAAAACGGCGATAAGGACGTCTTCGTCCACGCCACCGCCCTGGAGCGCGCCGGCATCCACGGCCTGCGCGAGGGCCAGAAGGTGAAGTTCGACACCGAGACCGATCCGCGCAGCGGCAAGCTGGCGGTCGGCACCATCGAGGTCGAGTAACGCTTCGCGGCCCCTTGAGGGCCGCTTTGCGAGATTTAAAACCGCCGCCTGCCAAAACAGGCGGCGGTTTTTTTCCGAACTACAGGCGATGTTCATCTTCGTGCCTGAAGCTGGCTGGAGATCGACCACAAAACCGACAGAGACGATGACGTGACTGAGAGACGCCAACCCAGCGCCGCCCAGGCCGCCTCCGCCGGCATGCAGCAGTGGATCACCCTTCTGGCACCCTATCGCGACCCCAGCGCCGCCCGCAGCCTGGTCGAGATCGCGATTACCTTCCTGCCCTTCGTCGGGCTGTGGACGCTGGCCTGGTCGGCGGTTCATCTCGGTTATTGGGCGCTCTCCCTGCTGCCCTCCCTGCTCGCCGCGGGATTGCTCATGCGGCTCTTCATGATCCAGCACGATTGCGGCCACGGCGCCTTCTTCCGCCACCGCCTCGCCAACGACTGGGTCGGCCGCGCGATCGGCGTGCTGACGCTGACTCCCTACGACGCCTGGCGCCGCGCCCATGCCATGCACCATGCCGGCGCCGGCAACCTGGCCCGCCGCGGCATCGGCGACATCGACACCCTTACGATCGACGAATACCGCGCCCTCTCGTTCTGGGGCCGCCTGCGCTACCGCCTCTACCGCCACCCACTGGTGATGTTCGGCATAGGCCCCGCCTATCTCTTCTTGCTGCGCCACCGCCTGCCGCTCGGCCGCCGCGGCAGCCGCCGCGACTGGCTGAGCACCATGGCAACCAACCTCGCCATCGCCCTGCTCGTCGCCGGCCTGATCTGGTTGGTGGGCACTGGCCCCTTCCTACTGGTCCAACTGCCGATCACGCTGGCGGCCGGCATCGCCGGCGTCTGGCTGTTCTATGTGCAGCACCAGTTCGAGGACACCTACTGGGCCCGGAACGCCGGCTGGACGGCCGCAGAGGCGGCGCTGCGCGGCAGCTCCCACTATCACCTGCCGGGCGTGCTGCGCTGGCTGACAGCGAACATCGGCATCCACCACGTCCACCACCTTGCCAGTCGCATCCCCTACTATCGTCTGCCGCGGGTGCTGCGCGACCATCCCGAGCTCGCCGGCACCAGCCGCCTCACCTTCCTGCAAAGCCTCGGCTGCATCCGCCTCGCCCTCTGGGACGAAAGCCAGAAGCGCCTGGTCTCCTTCCGCGAGGCGCAGCGACAGGACAGGCGTGCAGGCTGACCGGATTGCCGGGGGATGACCCGGCCATCAGTTCCCGCTAGGCTCCCGGTCCCTTGATATGTGGAGGCGAGCGATGAGCGAGGAAGTGATCTTCTACACCAATCCCATGTCGCGCGGCCGGCTGGTGCGCTGGATGCTGGAGGAGGTCGGCTGCGCCTATCGTACGGAGATCGTCGAATACGGGCCGCCGATGAAGTCACCCGACTATCTGGCGATCAATCCCATGGGCAAGGTGCCGGCGATCCGCCACCGCGGCCAGGTGGTGACGGAATGCGCCGCCATCTGCGCCTACCTGGCCGACGCCTTCCCGGAAGCCGGGCTGGCGCCGACGCCGGCCGAGCGCGCCGGCTATTACCGCTGGCTGTTCTTCGCCGCCGGACCGGTGGAAGCGGCGGTCACTGCCCACGCCATGGGAGCCGAGCCGCAGGACGAGCGCCAGCAGGGCATGGCCGGCTACGGCAGCTTTGCGCGGGTCATGGACACCCTGGAGACGTCGATCCCGGCCGAGGGCTACGTCGAGGGACCACGCTTCACCGCCGCTGACCTCTACCTCGGCGCGCATATCGGCTGGGGCCTGCAATGGGGAACCATCGAAAAGCGGCCCGGCTTTGAGGCCTACTGGGCACGCTGCAGCGACCGCGACGCCTACCGCCGCGCCACCGAGCTGGATGACGCGGCCATGCCGAAGGAAGCGTGAGGCGGTCGGGGCTAGTAGTGCGGTGACTTCGGCAGCGTCACGCCGATCATGCAGTCGCGGGTGACCAGGCCGGCGAGTTCTTCTTCGCTCCAGCCCTCGGTGCCGGCGGGGCGCAGGGGCAGCACCAGGTAGCGCAGGTCGGCGGTGGAGTCGTGCACCCGCAGCTCGACGTCGTCGGGGATCACGGTGCCGAACTCGGCGAGGACGGCGCGCGGCTCGCGCACCGTGCGGCTGCGATAGGCGCGCGACTTGTACCAGTCCGGCGGAAGGCCGATGAGCAGCCGCGGATAGCAGGAGCACAGCGTGCAGACGATGACGTTGTGCACGCTCTCGGTGTTCTCCACTGCGCGGATCGGGATGCCGCCGGCGTCGATGCCAAGCTCGGCCGCCGCCTTGTTCACGTCCTCGAGCAGGCGCGCCTTGTAGCCATCGTCCGTCCACGCGCGCGCCACCACGCGGGCGCCGGCCGCCGGGCTCTTGGCGTCGATCGCCTCCAGCATAGCGCGCAGCTCGTCGGCGCTGAAAATGCCCTTCTCGATCAGCAGATCGCCGACCGCCTGGGTCATCACCTGATAGTGGGTGAGCGGCGTCTCCTCCAGGTCCGGCTGGAAGGGATGCGGCTGATGCGCATGGTCGTGACCATGATCGTGCTCGTGGCCGTGCTCATGATCCTGCGCCATCACGCCTGCTCCAGCCAGTTCTCGTAGAGGTCGACCACGGTGCTGTCGTGGGGCGCGCCGCGGTAGTCGTCCCACAGCGCCGCCGTCTCGAAGACGACGCGGTAGAGCGGCTGCGCCGGCTCGCCGCTGCGTCCGTAGGCGAGCGCCTCCGGGTTGCGGTAGGGGCCGAGCACCTGCGTCACCCGACCGGTCTTGCCGCGCACGAAGAAGGGCGTGCGTACGTGCCCCGGCGGAAAGGCGGCGCGCACGCGCACGTCGGCGCCGACGGCAAAGCGCGCGCTCACGGCTTGCGCTCCGCAAGCTTCGCGTCACGAGCTTCCGCCCCGGCCGGCCACGCCTCGCCGATCTGCGCCATGCGACGGCCGAGCTCGTCGACGGTGATGACGCCCTTTTCGAGAAGGTTATTGGTGATCGAGGCGATCCAGCGCTCGTAATAGCTCATCTCGTCGTAGGCGCCGGGACCAAGCTCCTCGATGCAGCGGCGCAGCTCGTCGGTGGTGATGAGGCGGCGCTTGCCGTCCCCCAGCAGGCGCATGATGGCGTCGACCCGCTTCTCCCAGGGCGCGTAGTCGTGCTCCGTGGGCTCGACCGGACCCGCCGGCAGCCCGCCCATGTCGTGGTGGCGGCGCAGCAGCCGATGCGCGCTGCCGGAGCCGCCCTTGGTTTCCTTGCTCATGTCGCGAGTATCGGCCGTGCCGCGCGGAGGCGTCAACGGGGCAAAGCTTGCCGGGCAAGGAGGCACTGTCAGCCCGGCTGCCCAGCAGATCGCGCGACAGGGCGATCTGCTGTAGCTCAGCCGACCATGCCGAGCGCCTGCTTGTAGAGGTCGAGGATGGCTTCCTGCTCCTGGCGGTCGCCCGAATCCATCTTCCGCAGGCGGACGACCTGGCGCAGAACCTTGGTGTCGAAGCCGTCGCCCTTGGCTTCCGAATAGACCTCGCGGATGTCGGCGGTCAGCGCCGCCTTTTCCTCTTCGAGGCGCTCGATGCGCTCCACGAAAGACCGCAGACGGTCCGCCCCAATGCCGCCAGCATCAGCCATGCCCAAACTCCTAAACGCGCGGGATTCGACCCGGAAAGCCCGGGGGATGAAGGGCGCCGAGACTAGCCGCCGGGCCGCGGCCTGACAATGTTCGAGTGGAGCGGCAATGGCCTGGAAAGCGGGGATAACCCGGCTCTCGACGGCTGCCGCAGCGGCCAAGCCAGGCAAGACTCGTCAATGCCCCCGGCAAGAGTTGCCGGGACAAGCTTGCCGGCCACCGCCCACCCGGCCCGCCAGGGACGCCCCCAAAAAAATCAACTACCGGCAAAGCCGCGGGGAAAGACGGTAAAGAGAGGGTAAGCCCGAAGCGGCGCGAGAATTGCTTCCCACTGTGTGACCGAAGCTCGACAGCACGCCGAGGAAGCTGATCATGACATCCATCACGTCGGGATATCCGCTGGCGCCGGGCCGTGGGAGCCACTACGCGACCCGCAACGCGTCCTCGCAGCCACTGGACAGCATGGCCGTGGGGCCGTTCACGGCCCTTCAGCGCGCGCTGGAAGCACGCGAGAGCCAGGAAGAGAAGGTGGAGCGCGCCTCCGCCACAGCGGCGATGACGCAGTCGCTGCAGGCCAACAGCGCCTTCCTCGCGCAGCAGCTCAGCCAAGATCCGGGAATGGCGGAGTCGCAGATCGGCGGCGCCGATGACGGCGAGTCGGCTGCGGTGACGGCTTTCCTCGAGTTCATGGACAAGACCCCGGAGGAGCACGCCTTCGACGCCTTCCTGGGCTCCAGGGGGATGACGCAGGAGGAATTCGAGGCGCTGCCCGAGAACGAGAAGCAAGCCTTGCTCGAGGAATTCAAGGAGGCGATGAAGCGGCAAATCGAGGAAGAGACGGCCAAGAAGCTGGCCCAGGCGGAAGCCAACGGCCTCTTCTGAGGCCGCGCCTCCGGGCCGTGCCGCTCAGGCCATAGGCTTCGACAGCCTCAGGCGTGCTTGTGGGTTTCCGCGAAGGCCGCCTTCTGCTCGGGCGTCGCCTCGGTCTGGTGCTTCGCCTTCCACTCGTCGTAGGGCATCCCGTAGACAATCTCGCGGGCGGCGTCGTAGTCCAAGCCCAAGCCCTTCTCCTCGGCGGCGGCCAGGTACCACTTGGAGAGGCAGTTGCGGCAGAATCCCGCCAGGTTCATCAGGTCGATGTTTTGCACGTCGCTGCGCTTGCGCAGGTGCTCGACAAGCGTGCGGAAGGCGGCGGCCTCCAGCTCGGTGCGGGTCTTTTCGTCCAGCGACGTCATGTCTCCTCCTTTGCGCCTCGGGTTTCCCCGTTAGATGGGCCCCGATGCCTGCTTTGTCCAGCAGCCTTCTAGCCCCTGGGCGCGCTCTTGGGGGGCACGCTCTTGGGGGGCACGCTCTCGGCGATCAGCCAGTCGACCACCCGCTTCAGCGCCTCCTGCTTGTCGGCGCCGTCGTAGCAGGCCTGGCTGAACACCTCGAGCTGGCGGTGGGCCGAGGTGCCGCGCCGCAGGATCTCGCGGGCAAAGCCGGCCTCCTGCAGGCAGCCGAGCGCCTCGGCGTGGTCGTGAGTCAGCGCGAGGATCTCCTCCAGCAGGTTCTTGTAAGGGGTCACCACGCCCTTGCCGAAGTCGACCAGGCCGTCGTCCATGCCATAGCGCTGGGCGCGCCAGCGGTTCTCGTCGATCAACATGTTGGAATACTTGCGCCAGCGCTGGTTATTGCGCTTCAGGATGTAGAGCATGCGGAGCAGGCTGGCGTAGAGGGCGGCGACGGCGAGGCCGTCCTGCAGGTTGGTGCAGACGTCGGCAATGCGCATCTCCAGCGTCGGAAAGCGCGCCGAGGGACGCACGTCCCACCAGATCTTGGAGCCGTCCTCGAGCAGGCCGGCGCGCACCATGACGTCGAGGTGGCGCTGGTACTCGCCGAAGCTGTCGAAGCTCTCCGGCAGGCCGGTGCGCGGCAGCTCCTGGAACACCGAGAGGCGATAGCACTTGAGGCCGGTCACCTCGCCGCGCCAGAACGGCGAGGAGGTCGACAGCGCCAGCAGGTGCGGCAGGAAGTAGGCGATCTGCTGCATGAGATCCATGCGCAGCTCGTCGTCGTCGAGGCCGACGTGCACGTGCATGCCGCAGATCAGCAGGCGACGCGCCACCGTCTGCATGTCGCGCGCGAGGTCGTCGTAGCGTTCCTTGCGGGTGTGCTTCTGGGTGTCCCACTGGGCGAAGGGATGGGTCGAGGCGGCGATCGGCGCCAGGCCGTAGTCGCCGGCGATGCGCGCGATGGTGCGACGCAATTCCGCCAGCTCGGCGCCGGCCTGGGCGACGGTCTCGCACTTGGAGGTGCCGACCTCGATTTGCGACTGCAGGAACTCCGGCGCCACGCGCTCGCCCAGTTCCTGCTCGCAGCGCGTCATCAGGCTGTCGGGCGGGTCGACCACCAGGTCGCGGGTCTCGCAGTCGACAAGGAGGTATTCCTCCTCGATGCCGACCGTGAAGCTCGGTTCCTGCGGCCTGTTTGCGTTGCCCATCCGCCGCCCCGCTCTCAGCCGCTCAGTGGTGCTCGATGCGGTAGAGCGCAGGATCGCCCAGCACCGCCTCCAGTACCGCGCCAAGGCGCTCGGCCCAAAGGGCCGCCCCCTGCGGCGTGTCGATGAGATCCTGGCGCACCTCGATCAGCACGTTGGCGAGGCCGCGGCGGTCGCCGTGGGTGTGCTGGGTATAGCCGTGGCCGTCGGCGCCGGAATAGGGCTCGTTGTCGCCGACGGTGAGGCCTTCTGCGCGCAGGCGCTCCATCAGCGGTCGCGGAAGGCGCGGATCGCGGTTCCACAGCACGCCGATCTCCCACGGCCGCGCGATGCCGTGCATGATCGGCGTGAAGGAGTGCATGGACACCAGCGCCGGCACGCGCCCGCCAACATTCCCCTCCTCTTTCCCGGGCGCCAGCATGGCATCGAGCTGGCGGTCGATGGCGGCGTGGTAGGGCCGGAAAAAGGTATCGACGCGGGCACGCCGCGCGCCGGCGTCGAGATCGCGGTTGCCCGGCACCACGGTGCCGTCGCTGATCTCCGGAATCAGAGTGGGATTGTCGAGCTGGCGGTTGGGATCGACGATGAGGCGGGAGAACCGGCTGAGCACCGCCGGCGCGTCCAGCCGCCGGGCCAGATGGCGGGTCACCTCGGCGATGCCGATGTCCCAGGCGATGTGGCGCGCCAGCGCCGCCTCGTCGAGCCCGAGGCGCCCCAGCGCGCGCGGCACGAAGCGGGTCGCATGGTCGCAGAGCAGCAGCAGCGGCGCCTGCCCGGCACCGTTGAAAAGCTCAAAAGGGCGCGGCTCATCCGGCGCCAGAAGGCCGGAGTCCTGCGCTTTCTCGGTGTTCCCGCTTCTGATTTCGAGGGTCGACATGAGGCGCCGACTATAGCCGCCGCCGCAGCGCCAGGGAAAGCCCCCGCGCGGCAGGCCCACCGCCACCCGCCGCCGCCGGCCGGGGCATTGCCAAAGGCGAGAGCCGCCCCGATACTCGCGGCCATGAGCGACAGCAGCCAAGCCGACGCCGCGGCCGCCCCCGCCGAGACCCGGCCCAACACCTTCTTCTGCATCGACGGGCACACCTGCGGCAACCCGGTGCGCCTGGTCGCGGCCGGCGGGCCGGCGCTGCGCGGCGCCACCATGAGCGAGAAGCGCCAGGATTTCCTTGCCCGCTATGACTGGATCCGCACCGGCCTGATGTTCGAGCCGCGCGGCCACGACCAGATGTCCGGCTCCTTCCTCTATCCGCCGAGCCGGCCGGACTGCGACGTGGCCGTGCTGTTCATCGAGACCTCCGGCTGCCTGCCGATGTGCGGCCACGGCACCATCGGCACGGTGACCTTCGCGGTGGAGCGCGGCCTGGTGCAGCCGCGCGAGCCGGGCGTGCTGCGCCTGGAGACGCCGGCGGGGCCCGTCGAGGCGCGCTATGCGGTGCGCGACGGCTTCGTCGACTCCGTGCGCATCACCAACGTCGGCTCCTATCTCGCCGCCGAGCAGGTCACCGCCGACTGCCCGGGCCTCGGCAGCATCACCGTCGACATCGCCTATGGCGGTAACTTCTACGCCATCGTGGAACCGCAGGCGAACTACAGCGACCTCGCCGACTTGACGCCGGCCGACATCCTGCGGCTCTCGCCGCTGCTGCGCCGCGCCCTCAACGAGAAGGTGGAGATCGTCCACCCGGAGAACCCGACCATCCGCGGCGTCAGCCACATCCTGTGGACCGGCAAGCCGACCAGGCCGGAAGCCGATGCCCGCAACGCCGTGTTCTACGCCGACAAGGCGATCGACCGCAGCCCCTGCGGCACCGGCACCTCGGCGCGCATGGCGCAGCTTCACGCGCAGGGCAAGCTGAAGGTCGGCGACAGCTTCGTGCATGAAAGCATCATCGGCAGCCTGTTCACCGGCCGCGTCGAGGCGGAGACGCGGGTCGGCAACTATCGCGCCATGGTGCCCTCCATCGAAGGCTGGGCCCGCATCACCGGCCTCAACACCATCATGATCGACGGACGCGATCCCTACGCGCACGGCTTCCAACTGATCTAAGCATGGGCATGGCGCATCACCACGCCGGACACAGCCACGGCAGCGACAACGAGCGGCGGGTGCTGTGGGCGCTGCTGCTGACCGCCAGCTTCATGATGGTCGAGGTTGTCGGCGGCCTCATCTCCGGCTCGCTGGCGCTGCTCGCCGACGCCGCCCACATGCTGACCGACGCGGCGGCGCTCGCCCTCGCCTGGGTCGCCTTTCGCATCGCCCGCCGCCCGGCCGATGCCAAGCGCTCCTACGGCTACCACCGCGGCCAGGTGCTCGCCGCCTTCGTGAACGGCGCGGTGCTCATTGTGATCGTCGCCGGCATCGCTGTCGAGGCGGTGCAGCGCCTGATGGCGCCGGTGGCGGTCGCCGGCTGGACCATGCTGGCGGTGGCCGGCCTCGGCCTGGTGGTCAACCTCGCCGCGCTCTTCATCCTGCACGGCGGCGACCGCCGCAACCTCAACCTGCGCGGCGCCACTGTGCATGTGCTGGGCGACCTGCTGGGCTCCGCCGCGGCGGTGATCGGCGCGGTGGTCATCCTGCGCACCGGCTGGATGCCCATCGACCCCCTCCTCTCCCTCCTGGTCGGTTTGCTGGTGCTGCGCAGCGCCTGGCTCGTCGTGCGCGAGTCCGCCCACATCCTGCTGGAGGGCACGCCGGCGCAGATCGACCCGCAGGGCCTCAGGCAGGCCCTTCTCGCGGACATTCCGGCGCTGAAGGACGTCCATCACATCCATGCCTGGTCGCTCACCGCCGAGCGGCCGCTCATCACCCTGCACGCACAGGTGAACGAGACGGCAGACGCCCAGGCGGTGCTGCGGAACATCAAGCAGGTGCTGGCCAGCCGCTTCGGCATCGACCACTCCACGGTGCAGATCGAGCGCGGCGACTGCGGCGACGATTAGAGCCTTTTCCGCCGGAGTCTTGCCACCGCCTTGTCACGGGTGCCGCCGGCCCCGGCGCCCGACCTTAAAAGGACCCCGCCGACCGTCCCAGGAGGCAGCCATGGCAGCCGTGCGTGCCCTCGCCACAACCCTCGTCGCCCCTCTCGTCGCTGCGGCGATCACGGCCGCTCCGGCCACGGCCCAGGATGCGGCCCAGGATGCACGGAACCTCTCCGCGATTTACGCCGCCGAGGTCTTCCAGCAGGAGGTCATCGCCATGGGCAAGCCCGGGCTCGACAACGGCGGAGACGACGGCGCGGCTGCCGCAGCGGGGCAGGACCCGGCCGTGCAGAAGGCTCTCACCTACCAGCCTTCGCCGGAGGTCGAGCGCCGCACGCGCCAGGAGCTGTTCGACAGCATTGTCGTCCGCATCGCGGATCCGGCCACGAAGGAGAAGGTCGAGCAAACCGTTACCAGCGATGCGCTCTGGCTGCAGTTCCACCAAGTGCTCACCAAGGCCGGCTACTCCACCACCAACCTGGCCGATGTCACGACCGCCTACTACATCATCGTCTGGGAGGTGGTGAACGCGCCCGACGCGGCCGTGCACGTGGCAGGGATGCAGGCGGTGCGCGAGGACGTCGCGGCCGCCTACGCCGCCGACCCGCGGCTGAAGGATCTCACCGACGCCGACAAGCAGGAAGCCGCCTCCATCATGGCCTATATGGCGACCGTCGCCGCCGCCAGCGCCAACCAGCTTCGCAGCGACGGCGACCAGGCCGGCCTGGAGACGCTGCAGGACGAGGTGCACAAGGCCGTGCTCGGCCAGGGCCTCGACCTCGCCCAGCTCCGCCTCACCGACGAGGGCTTCGCCGCGCGCTAGAGCAGATCAGGGTCGGATGGAATCGCCGGAGGCGATCCACCGACCCTGTGAATCGGCTCTACCCTTTAGAAGTAGATCGGATTCACGTTGTCAGGTGGAACCGCGCCGCGGTTCCACCTGACAACGATCCGATCTAGAGCCGCTTGCGGAAGTTGATGTCGGTCGGGCGGGTGTAGCCGGGATGGCTGCCCTCGCCGACCTTCTCGAAGCCGAGGGCGGCGAAAGCGCGGTGGTTTTCCGTCAGCTCGATGCGCGCCTGCAGCTCCAGGGCCTTGAAGCCTCTTGCCCGCGCACTCGCCTCAGCCAGCGCGAGCATGCGCCGAGCGAGGCCCCTGCCCTGCAGGCCCGGCCGCACCGCGATCTTGCCGAGGTAGAGGGCGTCGCCGCGCGGCGCGGCGAAGAGACAGCCGGCAAGCGCGCCGTCGACGTAGGCGAGCACCAACTCCTCTTCCATCGCCTTAACCGCCAGCTTCGACGCATCGAGCCGATGCAGCGAAGAGAGCGGATCGATGCGCCCCTCCATGTAGGCGAAAGACTCGCGCAGCAGCGCGAGCAGCCCCGTCCAGTCGTCGAAGTCTGCGGGCTTGGCAAGAACTTCGATGCGCGGTTGCAGGTTCGTCGTGAAGCTTTCCATGCCGTCAGCCGTCAGTCGCGGGGAATGCTGAAGCCGGGAAAGCGCGGCAGATCGTCGTCGATATGCAGCCAGGGCAGCCGCTCCGCTTCCAGGGCGTGGCAAGTCGGCTGGAAGCGCTCCGGCTCGTCGAGCACGCCGATGTGGAAGTAGATCCGCCCCACGAGGCGCGCATCGGTAAAGCCGATGCGGCTGCCGCAGTGCGGACAGAACGGGCGGTCCCTGCCGGTGCTGGAGGCGAAGGAACGCGGCTCCTCCTTGGGATAGGCAACCTGCTCGACCTTGTAGCCGACCAGCACGGCGACCGGGCTGCCGGTCGCGCGCCGGCAGGACTCGCAGTGGCAATAGGTGACGGAGACCGGCGTGCCGGCGAGCCGCAGCTCGACCGCCCCGCAGAGGCAACGGCCGCTGGCTTTGCTCTCTTCTGCCATCGCCACGCGCCTAGGCCGCCAGCGCGGGCCGGGTGTCGATGGCGCGCTGGATCAGTGCCATGACGCGCTGGCGCTCCGCACCGACCAGCGGCAGGCGCGGCGCGCGGCAGTCCTCGGTGCCATAGCCGCACATGGCCTGCGCGAGCTTGATGTACTGCACCAGCTTGGGATGGCAGTCGAGGTGCAGCACCGGCGTGAACCAGCGATAGAGGTCGAGCGCCTCGGCGTAGCGCCCCTCGGTCGCCAGCTTCCACAGGCGCAGCGTCTCCTCGGGAAAGGCGTTCACCAGCCCGGCGACGGTGCCGACTGCGCCGAGCAGCACGGATTCCATCACCAGGTCGTCGACGCCGCCGAACAGGATGTAGCGCTCGCCGCAGGCGTTCACGATATCGGTGAGGCGACGCGGGTCGTCGGACGATTCCTTGATGGCGACGACGGTCGGCTCGTCGGCCAGCTCGGCGAACATCTCCGGCGCGATGTCGACGCCGTAGACGACGGGGTTGTTGTAGCACATGACCGGCAGGTTGGAGGCGCGCGCGACGGCGCGGTAGTGCTCCAGGGTCTCGCGCGGGTCGGACTTGTAGACCATGGCCGGCAGGACCATGACGCCATCGGCGCCCAGCGCCTCGACGTCCGCGGCGTAGTTGCAGGCGGCCCGCGTGGTGGTCTCGGCGACGCCGGCGATGACCGGCACCCGGCCGGCCGCCGTTTTTACCGCCGCCGCCACCACGCTGCGCTTCTCCTCGGCCGAGAGCGAGCAGTTCTCGCCCACGGTGCCGAGCATCACGAGGCCGTGGACGCCAGCACGGATCAGCCTCTCCAGGTGCGCCGTCGTCGCCTCCAGGTCGACCGCCGCGTCGGAGGCGAACTGGGTCGTCGCCGCGGGAAACACGCCCTGCCATTCCACTGTCATGTCCGAACGCCTCCGGTTGCGCTGCCGTCCCCAAGACTCCTAGCATGGACTGCCCGCCCCCGTGGAATCAGGAATGAAGCTGACCGCCCCCGCACAACCAGCCGAGCCCGGCCCCCGCCTCAGCGTGCTCGCCGTGGTCACGCGCGCGACGAGCCGCGGGTCCGAAGTGCTGCTGGTGCGCCGCGCCAACCCGCCGCAGCCCGGCCACTGGGGCTTTCCCGGCGGCAAGGTGGACTGGGGCGAGGGCCTGTGCCAGGCGGCGATCCGCGAGCTGAAGGAGGAGACCGCGATCGACGGCGCCAATCCGGTCGCCTTCGACACCGTGGACCTCATCGTGCCGAAGCTCTCCGACGGTGGGGCCGGCCGGCCCTATCACCACCTGATGGTCGCCGTGCGCCTCGACTGGCATGCCGGCGAGCCGGTCGCCGGCGACGACGCTTTGGAGGCGCGCTGGGCGCCAGCCGACGCCCTGCCCCGCCCGCTCTGCGCCCGGGTGGCCGAGGTGGTCGCCGCCCTGCCGGTCGGGCCGACTCCGCCGCTCTGAGCCGGCGTTCCCTTCAGCTTGGGAACACGCTTCCAACACCGGCTTGACGCGCCGGCTTGACGCCCTGGTCCTAAAGCCGCTTTAATAGGTTTCAAAGTGGTCATACCAAAATGCCACTAGGGTTGATTGAGGGAGGCCGGCTGGCGCTGGCTGGGGAACGACGCCATGGACCGTAGATTTCAGGAAATTCCGCGCGAGCGCGTGGCCGACCGCATCGCCAGCGAGCTGCTGCGCATGATCTCCAGCGGCGAGCTGGCGCCGGGCGAGCGCCTGCCGGGCGAGCGGCAGCTCGCCGACATGATGGGGGTCAGCCGCGTGTCGGTGCGCGCCGCCCTGCAGCAGCTCAAGGCGCAGGGCTTCGTCACCGCCGTCCAGGGCGGCGGCACCCGCATTACCGCCGCCGCCGACCAGCTCGACTCCGCGCTCGCCCGGCTGGTGCGCGCCAATCGCAACAACCTGCACGACCTCGCCGAGGTGCGCGCCAACCTGGAGGTCTGGGCGGCGCGCCGCGCCGCCGAGCGCGCCACGCCCGAGCAGCGGGCCGAGATCGAGCGCTGCTTCGCCATCATCATGAGCCCCGACCGCCCGTCGCGCGCCAAGGCGGAGGACGACCTGAACTTCCACCTCGCCATTGCCAAGGCGTCCAACTCGGCGGTCTTCATGCACCTGATGTCGGTGCTGGGCGACATCCTGGAGCAGATGTTCGCCTTCCACCGCTACAGCCTTTACGCCAGCCCCGCCGACGACCGCCGCTTCATGGAGCAGCACCGCGCCATCTGGGCGGCGATCCAGCGCGCCGACGGCGACGGCGCCGAGGAAGCCATGCGCGAGCACCTCAACACCGTCCTCTCCCGCTACGAGGAGGACGCCGCGGAGGAGAAGGAGCTGGCGGCCCGCCCGGTGCCGCAGGCCGTCGCGCAAGGCTGATCCATGGAGGATGACGGTTCCGGCGCCCTGCTGCGCCGGCTGTTCGACGCAGCCCTGGCCGCCGCCGATCCGGCCAAGGCCGTGCCGCGCTTCCTGCCCGCGCCGCCGCCCAAGGGGTCCCGCACCCTGGTGGTCGGCGCCGGCAAGGCGGCCGCCGCCATGGCGCGGGCCGTCGAGGACCATTGGCCTGACGCCGACGGCGCACCGCTCGAGGGCCTGGTGGTCACCCGCTACGGCCACGCCGTTGCCTGCCGCACCATCGAGGTGGTGGAGGCGGCGCATCCGGTGCCGGACCAGGCGGGCCTCGACGCCGCCCGCCGCATCCTTCGGATGGTCCAGGGCCTCGGTCCCGAGGACCTGGTGCTCTGCCTGATCTCGGGCGGCGGCTCGGCGCTGCTGTCGCTGCCGGCGCCCGGCATCACCCTGGAAGAGAAGCAGGCGGTGAACAAGGCGCTGCTGCGCTCCGGCGCCGCCATCGACGAGATGAACTGCCTGCGCAAGCACCTCTCAGCCATCAAGGGCGGCCGCCTTGCCGCCGCCGCGGCGCCGGCGCGGGTGGTGAGCCTGCTGATCTCCGACGTGCCCGGCGACGACCCGGCGGTGATCGCCTCGGGGCCTACGGTCGCCGACCCCACCACCTTCGCCGAAGCCCGGGCGATCCTCGACAAGTACGGCATCGAGGCGCCCGCTTCCGTGCGCGCGCACCTGGAAGCGGCCGCAGAGGAGACGCCAAAGCCCGGCGATGCGCGCCTCGCCCGCGCGGAGGTGCGCATGATCGCCCGGCCTCAGGACTCGCTGGAGGCCGCCGCCGCGGCCGCGCGCGC
>DATCXZ010000187.1:0-14039 GCA_036570545.1 Kiloniellaceae bacterium | reverse complement strand
TCCCGACGCCGAGGCAATTGCCGGTCCCCGCGCGGAGGCTGCGGCGGAGCCGGCGCCCGCCCTGCCTCGGCCGAAGCCGCAGGTGGCCGCCGCAGTCTTGCCGGGGCCCCAGAATTTTCCTGGGTCTTTCCCCGGAGCGTTTCGGGCCGCCCCCGAAGGCGCCTACGAGGTTCAGCTCGCCTCGGTGCGCCAGAGCGCCGATGCCGACCGTGAGCGCCTGCGCCTCTCGGGCACGTTTCCCGACCTGCTGGGCGCCATGGACTTGAGAGTCCAGCAGGCCAGCCTCGAAGGGGCGGGGATATTCTATCGCGTGCGCAGCGGAGCGATCGACGATCTCGGCATCGCCCGCGAGCTCTGCCGCCGGCTGGAGGCAGCGGGCCAGGGCTGCCTGGTCGTGCGTCGCCCCGAAGCGCAGGCCGAGGCGCCGGTGAGCGATGTGGCCGCCGAGTTGCCCGATGCGGCCGCGGCGGTGCGTCAGCAGGCCGAGCGGCCGTAGCCGGCCTGCGCCGTCAGGCGGTTTCCGCCTCGAGCACCCCGATCGTCTGCAGCAGCCCTTGGATCTCGCGTCGCGCGGCGACATGGCTGCCGACCTCGCTCTGGCCGTCGCGTGCCTCCGGCAGGTCGAGGGCGGTGAGGCCCTTCATGAACAGCTCGCGGAACACCACGCGCTCGCTGATCCCCGGCGCGAGGCGAAAGCCGATGCGCTTGGCGAGGAGGGCGAGCAGCGCCTGGATCTCCCGCATGTTGCGCGCCTCGAGATGGGCGAGGCGGTTACGCAGCACCACCCAGTCGATCGGCGGCTGGCCGGCGACGACGCGCTGGTTGCTCTGCTCCCACACCAGTTGGCTGTAAACGCTGGGCGCCTCCACCTCGCGGCGCTCGCGATTGATGTGCGCCAGCACCTCGATGTCGAGGAAGCTGTCGTTCAGCGGCGTCACCAGGGTGTCGGCGCGATGGTGCCCGAGGCGGCAGAGATAGGAGTCGCTGCCCGGCGTATCGACCACGATGAAATGACAGTCGGCGAGATCGTCGAAGGCGTCCTGCAGGCGCCCCGCCTCGTCGGCTTCGGCCGCTGCGGGCTCCGCCGCGGTGGAGCGTTGGATGGCGCGGTGCTTGGACTGCTCGAGCGGCCGGCCCCCGTGTTCGCTCTGGACTTGTTCGCTTTGGGCGGCGCGGTTGCGCCAGAAGGCGGTGAAGGTGCCCTGCCGGGCGTCGAGGTCGATGGTGCCGACCCTGAAGCCGAGCTTCATCAGCCCGACGGTCAGGTGGATCGCCGTGGTGGACTTTCCGGTGCCGCCCTTCTCGCTGCCGACCACGATGACGTAGGGCACCGACTCTTCCGGCCGATGGCTGTCGCGCTGCATGCTGTTGACGGCCTTCTCCACGGTCTGCGGGCTACGGCAGGACAGGTCGTGCCGGATGCCCGCCTAGAACAGCACGGTCCAGCTCTCGGCATCCCTTGCCGAGGCGGCTGAGACCATGTGCGCAGGGGGGCGGTCCAGAGGGTCGGGGCCCAGAGGATCGGGGTCCTCCGGTCCCTCGTCGGCGTCTTCGTCTTCGCCGGATGTCATAGGGTCGCCGGCGTGCCGGCCGGCCTCGGCGAGGATGCCCTTCAAGGCGGCGAGCCGCCGCGCCAGGATCTCGGTCCGCGCCCAGGCGACGTGCTCCGTTCCGTCGGCCGCCTTGTGCACGGCGGCCCACTGCTCGCGGCGCTCTGACTTCATTGCAAAGGCGATGTTCTCACCCTCGATGCCGGCATCGAGCGACTGCGTGTAGGGCGCGACCTTGCCCTCCCAGATCTCCGAGATGACGTGCCAGGAAAAGCCCTCGTTGACGAGCAGTTCCATCATGACCTGATCGAACTCGCCCCGCGCCAGTTCCAGGGCATAGCTGATCATGCAGTCGAGCTCTTGGCCGCCGCCGGGCGCAGTGGATAAGGCCGACACCACGCGCCTGATGATGCCGTCTTTTCGATTGTATTCGCTCATCGACCCCCGTCCCTGAGCAGCAAAGAGATACTACCCATTTTGGCCGGGAAGAGAAGCGCCCCAAGGGGTGGTGAGACGAAAAAGACAAGGCACTATGGTTAACAGTGCGTTGCCTTGCCATGTCTGGTGGTGGCGGTGGGGATTACGCGCCTGTTGCGCGGGCTAGATCGGATCGTGGTCAGATGGAACCGCGGCGCGGTTCCATCTGACCACGTGAATCCGATCTACTTCAAAAGGGTAGAGCAGACTCACAGGGTCGGTGGATCGCCTCGGGCGATTCCATCCGACCCTGATCTGCTCTAGCCCGCGCTGGACTCCGCTGTGCCGCCCTCTTTGCCGCCATGCGCGGCGGACCAGGTCTCGGGGTCCTGCAGGAAATGCCGTACCTCCTGCACCTGGTCGGGAGCGAGGTAGCCGCCCGCCTCGGCGACGCTGAGCGCGTCCCACCAGGTGGCCAGCGCGTGCAGCGTGACCCCCTTCTCGGCGAGGGCGGCGATGCCTTCGGGGAAGATGCCGTAGTGAAAGATGACGAAGGTATGCGCGATCTCGCCACCGGCGTGGCGGATCGCATCGACGAAGTTCAGCTTCGAGCCACCGTCGGTCGCGAGGTCCTCGACCAGCAACACGCGGCTGCCCTCCGGAAGATAGCCCTCGATCTGGGCGTCGCGGCCGAAGCCCTTCGGCTTCTTGCGCACGTAGAGCATCGGCAGGCCGAGCCGTTCGGCGATCCACGCCGCGAAGGGGATGCCGGCGGTCTCGCCACCGGCGATGCAGTCGATCGACTCGTAGCCGGCCTCGCGCTGAATCAGCGCGCAGGCGAAGTCCATGAGCTGCGCGCGGGCGCGCGGGAAGGAGATGATCTTGCGGCAGTCGATGTAGACGGGGCTCGCCCGCCCCGACGTGAAGATGAAGGGATCGTTCGGGCGGAACAGGACGGCCCCAATCTCCAGCAGGATGCGTGCGGTGGTGTGGGCGATCTCGCCCGACGGGACGGCGGCGGTCGGCATGGCCTCAGATACCCTTTCTCTCGAGTCCGCCCTGTTTATCGCCAACGGGCTGCCGAGACAATGCGGACGGCCGCCCGGACCCCTCAGCCTTCGCCGGCTGAGGCGGTCGCCGCGGCCGTGCCGGGGCGCGCGCTGCGGGCACGGCAGTAGCCGAGAAAGGCGATGATCGACGCAGCGATCATGATGAGGGCCATGGGCAGGGCCGTATCGTCCTGCAGATGTCCGACCAGCAGCGTGGCGAGCGCGCCGACCATCATCTGCAGGAAGCCGACCAGCCCCGAGGCCGTCCCCGCCAGCTCGGGCCGCAGCGAGATGGCGCTGGCGATCGCGCTCGGCAGGCTGAGGCCGTTGGCGACACCGACGAACATCACAGGGCCGAAGAGGAGCAGTGGGATCATGTCGGTGCCGAGGACCAGCGCCGTCAGCAGGCCGGCGCCGCCGGCGGCCACGATGCTGCCGGTCAGGATCATGCGGTCGGGGCCGATGCGCGTCGCCAGGCGGCCGGAGGCGTAGTTGCCGGCCATGTAGCTGACCGCGTTCAGCATGAAATAGAGCCCGTACTCGCTCGACGGCCGGTCCATCAGCTCGATCATCACGTAGGGGGCGCCGGCCAGGAAGGCGAAGAATACCGCCGTGGTGAAGGAGACATTGACGGCATAGCCGACGAAGCCCGCGTCACGCAGCAGCACGCCGAAGCCGCCGAGCATCGCCAGCGGCCCAGCGCCGCCGCTGCGGTCATGGTGCGTCTCGTGCAGCAGCAGCCAGGTGAAGACGAGCACGGCCGCGCCCACCGCCAGCACGGCGAGGAAGGTCGAGCGCCAGCCGAACCACTCGTCGAGATAGCCGCCCGCCAGCGGCGCCAGCATCGGCGCCACCACCATCACCATGGTGACGTAGCCGAGCATGCTGGCCGACTCTTCGCGGCTGTGGGTGTCGCGGATGATGGCGCGGCCGACCGCCATGCCGGCGCAGCCGCCGATCGCCTGCACCACACGTGCGGCGACCAGGACAGTAATGCTTTGGGCGAGGGCGGCCGCCAGGCTGCCGGCGAGGAACAGGCCGATGCCGGCAAGCAGCACCGGCCGGCGCCCGAAGCGGTCGGACAGCGGCCCCATGAAAAGCTGCGCGATCCCGAGGCCCGCCAGGTAGAGCGTCAGGGTGAGCTGGATGGTGCCGTAGTCGGTGTCGAATACCGCCGTCATCCCCGGCATCGAGGGAATGAAGATGTTGAGGGCCATCGGGCCCAGCATGGTCACCGCGATGAGGATGCCGAGCGAAGGTGGCCGCCCGGAGAAGGTCGGCGCGACCGTGCCGGCGGTGGTGGAGGAGTCGGAGGAGCGTTGCGCGGGGGCGCCCATGGAACCTGCCGTGACGTCGAAGCCTGGATTGAGCCGTGCTGCGGCCCGCGAGAAACATTGCGGGGCCGAGAAGGGGCCCCGCAACGCTGGATCGAGCCTGCCAATATGGTGACGCCGGCCGCCGCTGTCCACCTGCAGGCGGTTGAGAAGCCGGCAGCTTTCCGCGGTTCAGGTGGGGCCCTGCAAAAACCCCGGCGGCTGTGCCTGCCTGATCCGCCGGGGGACGATCATTTCAGCGCGTCCTTGAAGAAATTCACGGTGCGGCCCCAGGCCAGCTCCGCCGCCTTTTCGTCATAGCGGGCGGCGTTGGTGTCGTTGTTGAAGGCATGGTTCACGTTTTCGTAGACAAAGAGCTGATACGTCACCTCGTTTTCCTTCAGGGCCGCCTCGAAGTCCGGGATACCGGCGTTGATGCGCTCGTCCAGCCCGGCGTAGTGCAGCATCACCGGCGCCTCGATCTGGGCGACCTGCTCGGCGGTCGGCTGGCGTCCGTAGTAGGCGACCGTGGCGGCGACCGCCGGCGCGTTCACCGCGACCTGGTTGGCCATGGCGCCGCCCCAGCAGAAGCCGACGGCGCCGACCTTGCCGTTACTCGCCGGGTGGTTGGCCAGGTAGTCCACCGCCGCCACCGCGTTCTGCACCGTCTGGTCCATGTCGAGCTGGCCGATCATCTCGCGCGCCTTGTCCTCGTCGGCGGGCGTGCCGCCGGCCGGCGACAGGAAGTCGACTCCCAGGGCGACGAAACCCTCCAGCGCCATGCGCCTGACGACGTCCTCGATGTGCGGGTTGAGGCCGCGGTTCTCGTGGATGATCAGCACCGCCGGCAGCCTGCCCATGTCGCCGGCGGGGCGCGCCATGTAGCCCGTCAGCTCGCCATGGGCGCCGGGGAAGGAAACGGTTTCGGTGGCGACGCGGGCGTCGTCTGGCGCGACGAGGGCCGCCGCGGCGTAGTTGTTCTCGAGCAGCGGCAGCAGGGCATAGGCCGCCGCGGTGCCGCCGGCCACCCGCGTCAGGTGGTCGAAGAAGCGGCGGCGGTCGAGGGTCAGGTGGGTGTAGTCGTCGTAGAGATCGATGATTTTCTGGGGGATGCCCGGCTCGGCGCGGTCGCTGCTGCCGAGCGGCTGTGGCTGTCGTGGCGCGGTCATCGCAGGCTCTCCTTGTTGGATCGATTCGCCGGCAGGCTAGCGCGCCGGCCGCCGCGCCGGTAGGGGTATGACGGTGGCATTTCGCGAAAGCGCCAGCGCGCCGGGCGTTGCGCCGGCGATCACGAAAAAATCAGGCACCTGCCGGCGGTTAGCTGGGGTAGCTTTTCATGCAGCATGAAATTCCGTGCCAGGGAGTGCCCAGACATGATCCTGCGCCGCCCCTGGAGACGGTGGGATGATGGGTTTCGGCGGCAGAAGGGAGACATCGTCATGCCAGATCTGGTGATCGACGCGCGCGAGGCCGATCTTGGCGGCGGCTTTGCCGTCCAGCGCATTCTGCCCTTTCGGAAGCGCCGCATGGTCGGGCCGTTCATCTTCCTCGATCATGCCGGTCCGCTGCATCTGCCGCCCGATCAACTTCGCAACGCCGATGTCAGACCGCATCCGCATATCGGGCTCTCCACCGTCAGCTATCTGTTCGACGGCGGGCTCATGCACCGCGACAGCCTCGGCGCCGAGCAGGCTATTCGCCCCGGCGAGGTGAACTGGATGACCGCCGGCCGCGGCATCGCCCATTCGGAGCGCTTCGACGACCCGGCGTCGCAGGCCGGGGGCGCCTTCGAGATGATCCAGAGCTGGGTGGCGCTGCCGGAGGCCGAGGAAGAGTGTGCGCCGGCCTTCGACCACTACGGGCCGGAGGCGCTGCCCGTCGTCACCGAGGGCGGTCTGTGGATGCGGCTGATCGCCGGCAGCGCCTTCGGTCTCACCAGCTCGGTGCGGACGCACTCGCCGCTGTTCTATCTCCATGTCGTGCTGCAGCCGGAAGCGGCGATCGACCTGCCGCAGGGCCATGCGGAACGCGCGGCCTACATTGCCAAGGGGCGCGTCGCAGCGGAGGGGCACGTCTACTCGGCGGGCCAGATGCTCGTCTTCGGGCGCGATGCGGCGCCGACGATCACCGCTGAAGAGCCCGCGACCATCATGCTGCTCGGCGGCGAGCCGCTCGGCGAGCGCTTCATCTGGTGGAACTTCGTCTCGTCGCGCAGGGAGCGGATCGAGCAGGCCAAGGCGGACTGGAAGGCCGGGCGCATCGCCTTGCCGCCGAACGACAACGCGGAGTTCATCCCGCTTCCCGAAGCGCCCGCCAAGCCGTCCGCCAAACCGCCAGCGGCCGAGCCGCTGTCCTGATGCTGGCCAATTTCAGCAGCCCGGTCGCTGTTCGAAGGCCTCGCGCGTGATGCTGTAGCGCCGCGCCGGGCTGCCGTGATAGTCGACCATGCCGGTAAATCGCAGCCCGATCTTCTCTGCGACGCGCTGGGAGGCGACGTTGTCGGGATGAATGTCGGCGACGGCCTCGCGCATCGCCTCTTTGGCGAAGCCCTGCGCCAGGATCGGCGCCGCGGCCTCGGTAGCGTAGCCGCGGCCCCAGGCGGCGCGGATTAGGCGCCAGCCGATCTCGACCTCGGCGCCCGCCACAGTGCAGGGGCAAAGCATCACCCAGCCTAGAAAGGCCGCTGGTTCTTCGCGAGGCGCAATGGCCCAATAGCCGAGCCCCGTTGGGAAGCGCTCGGCCAGGCGACGGCGCAGGAAAGCTACGTGTTCATCGCTATTCGACCACGGTGCGCCCACGTAGCGAATTACCTCGGGATCACGGTCCATGACGAGACAGGCGTCGAAGTCTTCCGGTGTGCGGGGGCGCAGCAGCAGGCGCGAGGTCTCGAAGATCTCCATCGCTGGCCGGTGGGCCTAGTTGCGCGGCGCGATGTACTTGAAGGTGCCCTGGCCGCTGCCGACGACGCGGCCGTCCCCGTCGACCACTGTGCAGTCGGCGAAGAACACGGACTTGCCGCCGCCCGAGCGCCGCGCCCGCGCAACAAGTCGCTGTCCCGGCTGGCCGGTGCTGATGAAGCTGGTGGTCAGCGAGAGGGTGACGGCACGCCGTGGCGTCTCGCCCGCCGGCGTGAAGCAGCCGCAGTAGCCGCAGGCGGTGTCGACCAGTGTGGTCAGCACGCCGCCGTGCATGAGGCCGCTGCGGTTGAGGTGGCGTTCGGCGACGGTAAGGGCGATCTCCGCGAGATCCTCCTCCCACGTCATGAGCTCATAGCCGACCAGGTCGGCGAAGCCGCCCCTGGCGCGTAGCGGATCGGGGGCGCGCAGCGGGTCGGTGGTCGTGGATCGCTTGCTGGTATCGGGCATGGCCGGCAGACTGCCGCGCCGCGCCCGCGCTGTCCAGTCGATGAAGCAGGGTGCGAGCCCCTAACGCGCGACCGGGGCGCTGCGGCCCCGGTCATTGGCTCTCGTTTGGACAGGAGTGGCTCTCACCGCGGTTTGCTTGAGAACCTCCTGACGAGTCACCGCACAGGCTTTGCGGCGGCTAAATCGTCACCGGTTTTTACCCGGCCACGTGAGGAAAGTGTGCGACTCATGAGGCGGTGGGGTCAAGGGCCGAAGCTAGGAAAATGGACACACCACCCGTGCCATGCGCTGCAGCTAACGGGACGATTGCTGCGAGCAACGTCCGTGCTGTGTCCCGGTTGATCCGATGCGCCGGACGACACTCCTGCAACGCCCGTGTAGGGCGAGCGGCGTCGCCTCATTCCACTCCCGCCGCATAGAAGTGGGGATTCTCGAAGCCCGGCTTGCCGTAGTCGAGCGGCTCGCCTTCCAGGGTGTAGACCTGGCCGCCGGCGGCCAGCAGCACGGCGTGGCCCGCGGCGGTGTCCCATTCCATGGTGCGACCCAAGCGCGGATAGAGATCGGCGCGGCCGGAGGCGACGAGGCAGAACTTCAGCGACGAGCCCGCGCTCACCTTGTCGGCCACCTTGTAGCGGCTGAGGAAGGCGTCGAGCTCGGCGCCGGTGCCGTGGCGCCGGCTGGCCACCACCACCGCGCCCTCGGGCGGGATCTCCCTGGCTCGAATGTCCATCAGCGGCTTGTCGGTCTCGCCGTAGACGGCGCGCCCGCTGGTCTTGTTGCCGTCGCTATCGTCGCCGCAGACGCCGGCCCAGGTCATTGCCAGGGCGGGTGCGTGCACCACGCCGGCGGCTGGCTGGCCGTCCTCGATGAGGGCGATGTTCACCGTGAACTCGCCGTTGCGGTTGAGGAACTCCTTGGTGCCGTCGAGCGGGTCGACCAGCCAGAAGCGGTTGCCTTCGATCACCGGCTCCTCGCCGGCGGCCATGGCTTCCTCGGCGACCACCGGGATGTCCGGCGTCAGGGTGTTCAGCGCGCCGAGGATGAAGGCCTCGGCCGCCTCGTCGGCCTCGGTGACCGGCGAGGCGTCTTCCTTGTGGCGCACCTCGATCTCCTCGGCCTCGACGTAGTAGGCGAGGATGATCTTGCCGGCCCGCTCGGCGATCAGGCGCAGCACGGCGAGGATGTCCTCGGCGCCGGCCTCGTCCTGGCCGAGCAGCTCGGCGAGCGACTTCTCCGCGAGCACTTTCTCTTCGGGACCGCTCATTCGGCGGCCTCCTGGCGGCGCGCATCCTGCACCGCGCGCCATACCTTCTCGGGCGTCGCCGGCATGTCGACGTGGCGGATGCCGAGCGGCGACAGCGCGTCGACTACTGCGTTGATCACCGCCGGACAGGCGCCGATGGCGCCGGCTTCGCCGGCGCCCTTCACGCCCATGGGATTGGTGGCGCAGGGCGTGTCCTCCACCAGGGTCAGCTCGATGGCCGGCACGTCGTCGGCGCGCGGCAGGCAGTAGTCCATGAGCGAGCCGGTGAGGAGCTGGCCTTCGCCGTCGTAGACCGTGCGCTCGAGCAGCGCCTGGCCGATGCCCTGGACGGTGCCGCCGTGCACCTGGCCGCCGGCCAGCAGCGGGTTCACCACCACGCCGAAGTCGTCGACCACCACGTAGCGCAGCAGCTTCACATGGCCGGTGTCGGGATCGGCCTCCAGCTCGCAGAGATGGCAGCCGTTGGGATAGGTCTGCTTGCCGGCAACGAGGTGATGTTGGCCTTCGATGGTGCCCCGCATCTCCTCCGGCAGGCTCTGATCCTCCTTCGCCGCCCTGGCCGCCTGCGCCAGCGTGACGCGCTTGTCGGTGCCGACCACGGTAAAGCGGCCCTCGGCGAACTCGATGTCGGCCTCGGCCGCCTCCAGCAGGTGCCCGGCGATTTTGCGGGCGCGCTCGATGACCCGCTCCGCCGCGCCATCCAGCGCCTGGCCGCCCATCAGCAGCGAGCGCGAGCCGCCGGTGCCGCCGCCCTGCGGCAGGTCCCAGGAGTCGCCCTGGTGGATGGCGACCTGCTCCGGCTCGAGGCCGAGCTTGTCGGCCAGCAACTGCGTGTAGGCGGTGAAATGGCCCTGGCCGTTCGACTGCGTGCCGATCCACAGCTCGACGCCGCCGTCGTCCTTCACCTCCAGGCGCGCGGTCTCCTCGCCGTTGGAGCCGCAGACCTCGCCGTAGCAGGCAAATCCGAGGCCGCGCAGCTTGCCTTTTGCCGCCGACTCTTTGCGCCGCGCCTCAAATCCTGGGTGGTCGATCGCGGCAAGGCCGCGCTTCAGCATTCCCGGAAAGTCGCCGCTGTCGTAGGTCTCGCCGAAGGCGGTGGTGTAGGGCAGGGACTGCGGCGCAATGAAGTTGCGCAGGCGCAGCTCCTCCGGCGCGAGGCCGATGTCGAGCGCCGCCGCGTCGATCAGTCGCTCGACCAGGTAGGCCGCCTCCGGCCGCCCGGCGCCACGGTAGGCGTCGACGGGCACGGTGTTGGTGAACACCGTAGTGACCTCGGCATAGCCGACGGGCACAGTGTACAGCCCGCTCAGCATGGGCGCGTAGCAGCCGGTGGGGATGAAGGGCGCGAAGCTGGAGAGATAGGCGCCCATGTTGGCGGTGGTGGTGACGCGCAGGCCGAGGATGCGCGCCTCCTCGTCGAGCGCCAGCTCGGCCAGCGTCACGTGGTCGCGCCCCTGGGTGTCGCTGAGGAAGCCTTCGCTGCGCTCGGCGTTCCAGCGCACCGGGCGGCCGAGCCGCCGCGCCGCGAAGAGCACCAGCACGGTCTCGGGGTAGACGAAAATCTTCATCCCGAAGCCGCCGCCGACATCGGGCGTGATGATATGCATCTTTTCGCGCGGCACCTTGAACACGCTGTCGCACAGCGGGGGCAGCATGCGGTGCGAGCCCTGCGAGCCGGTGTAGAGCGTGAAGGTCTGGCTCGCCGCGTCGTAGCTGCCGAGGGTGCCGCGCGGCTCCATGGAGTTCACCACCACGCGGTTGTTCACGAACGCCAGCTTCGTCACGTGGTGCGCCTTGGCGAAGGCCGCCTTGGTGCCGGCCTCGTCGCCGGCCTCCCACACCAGGCTGGTGTTGTTCGGAGCCTCGTCCCAGATCTGCGGCTGGCCCGGGCGCGCCGCGGCGGCGGTTTCCGCCACCGCCGGCAGCGCATCGTAGTCGACCATCACCAGCTCGGCGGCATCGCGCGCCTGCTGAACCGTCTCGGCGACCACGAAGGCGACGGGATCGCCGACGTGCCGCACGCGCCCGCGGGCCAGCGCCGGGCGCGGCGGCATGATGGTCTTGCTGCCGTTCTTGCCGCGCAGCGGAACCAGGCAGGGGATGGTGCCGACGCCGTCGGCGTCGAGGTCGTCCACCGTGAAGACGCCGAGCACGCCCGGCGCCGCCTTGGCCTCGGCGAGGTCGATGGACGCGATGGTCGCGTGGGCGAAGGGGCTGCGCACCAGCACGCCGTGACACTGTCCCTCCAGCCGGATGTCGTCGCTGTACTGGCCCTCGCCGGTCAGGAAGCGCAGGTCTTCCACCCGGCGCAGGCCCTGGCCTACGCCAAATCGGCCCATGGCTAAACGCTCTCCAAGTCAGATGGTTTTCTAGTGAGGAATTGGCCCGGATGATAGGCGAGGCGGCCGGGCCCGACAAAGGAGAAAGTCGTGACGCTTCTGTGAGGCGGCAAATGACAGCAGCATGTCCCCAGGCTTTCGCGCTAGCTTCGCCGCACCGATCCGAGAAAGGAGCAAGCAATGGAACAGCGGCTTAGCCTGGTGACTCTCGGCGTGCGCGATCTGACGCGGGCCAGGCGGTTCTACGAGGAGGGGCTGGGCTGGACGCGCAACGCCGGCGTCGAGGGCGAGGTGGCCTTCTACCAGTTGGGCGGCGCGATCCTCGCCCTCTGGGGCAGGGAGAATCTGGCGAATGACGCGCGCCTGGATCTGGCCGCCGCCACCCCCGGCAAGAGCTTCGGCGGCCTCGCGCTGGCCTACAACACCCGCGACGAGGCCGAGGTGGACTCCGTCCTCGAGCAGGCCGCGGCGGCGGGCGCCACCGTCCTGAAGCCGGCGGAAAAGACCGACTGGGGCGGCTACGCCGGCTACTTCGCCGACCCCGACGGCCACCCCTGGGAAGTCGCGCACAATCCCTTCTGGACGCTGGGCGAAGACGGTAGTGTGTCGCTGGAAGCGCCGAAGTAGGGAGGGGCGCACCCGTGAACACCGATCTCGACGAACTGAAAGTCACGCTCGACCACGTGAACCGCGCCCGCCTCGGTATCGCGGCCGGCGAAGACTCTGCCGAACGCGACATCGAACGCGCCTATCGCGCGTCGATGACGCTGGCGATCTACGGCACCCTGGCGCCGGGCAAGGTGAACCACCACCACATCGCCGACCTCGGCGGCACATGGCGCGATGCCGCAGTGCGCGGCAGCCTGGGCCGCGTGCCCTGTGGAATCCACGAGGGCCTGCCCGCGATCGTCCTCGGCCCTGCCCAGCCGCTGCATCCGCTGAAGCTGCTGGCGAGCGAGGCGCTGCCCGCCGCCTGGGACCACCTCGACGCCTTCGAGGGCGAGGAGATGCAGCGCCTCCTGGTGCCGCTGGAAGGCGAGGGCGGCGTCGCCAACATCTACGCGCTACGCCGCAAGATGATCGAGTTGCTGGGTTAGACGGCGGCAACGACGCACCGCCACGGCTACCCTCCACCCCATCCCACTGTCATTGCCGGGCTTGGCGGGACGGCCTCGTCCTTCGAGACGCTTGCTTCGCAAGCTCCTCAGAGCTTGTGAATCTTTGAGGGCATTGTCGAGTTTTGGTTGCTGGCGGCTTGAGGCGGTGATTCCTTTTCTCAGTGGCCACTGAGGGAGGTAGCGATGGCGCGCGATGGGCTTTTCGAGGATTTGCCGGAGCAGCCAGGTCCGGAGCGGGCGGCGGGCCGGGCGCGGCTGCGCGAGCCGGAGCGTGATCAGATCGAGCTGCGGGCGGT
This sequence comes from Kiloniellaceae bacterium, assembly GCA_036570545.1. GTDB lineage: Bacteria > Pseudomonadota > Alphaproteobacteria > Kiloniellales > Kiloniellaceae > Pelagibius. Next base: position 1,328 of record DATCXZ010000187.1, on the reverse strand, counting down.
TGATCTGGACAGCCTGATCGGGGCCGAGCATCCGGCGCGGGTGATCTGGGCCTATGTGGAGCAGCTCGACCTGAGCGCGCTGGAGGAGGCGGTGCGGGCGCGCGAGCACACGCCGGGCCAGGCGCCGGCGAGCCCGCGGCTACTGCTGGCGCTGTGGCTCTATGCGACCAGCCAGGGGGTTGGCAGCGCGCGGGCCTTGGCGCGGCTGTGCGAGAGCCACGACACCTACCGCTGGCTGTGCGGCGGGGTGAGCGTGAACTATCACGGCCTGTCGGACTTCCGCAGTGGCCAAGGGGCGTTGCTGGATGCCTTGTTGATCAAGAACGTGGCGACGCTGTCGACGGCAGGAGTGATCGATCTCGACGAGGTGGTTCAGGACGGCGTGCGGGTGCGCGCCTCTGCCGGGTCCGGCTCGTACCGGCGTAAGAAGAAGCTGCGCAAGGAGTTGAAGAAGGCCAGGCGGCTGGTGGCTCTGCTGAAGCAGGAGCGCGACGACGACCCCGAGGCCAGCAACCGGCGCCTCAAGGCGGCGCGCGTGCGGGCCGCGCGCGAGCGCGAGGAGCGCGTCGCAGCGGCGCTCGACAAGCTGGCCGAGCTGGAGGCCGAGCGGGCGCGACGGAGCAAGACCAACAAGGCCGAGGTCGCCAAGCAGAAAGAGCCGCGTGCCTCGACCAGCGATCCTCAGGCGCGCGTCATGAAGATGGCCGACGGCGGTTTCCGGCCCGCCTACAACTGTCAGGTCGCCACCGTGGCGCAGGGCCAGATCGTGGTCGATATCACGGCGCTGGCCTGCGGCTCCGACCGCGGCCTGATGCGGCCGATGCTTGAGCGCCTGGAGCAGCGCCACGGCTGCCGGCCCAGGCGCCATCTGGTCGACGGCGGCTTTCACAAGAACGACGATACCGAATGGGCGGCCGAGAGAGGCATCCGGGTCTACGGCCCGCCGCCGCGCAGCAAGCACAAGACCGATCCCTATGCGCCCCGCCCCAAGGACGGCCCGGGTGTTGCAGCCTGGCGCCGGCGCATGAAGAGCGCCCATGGCAAGACGGTCTACAGGCGTCGCGCCATGGGCGAATGCATCAACGCGCGCTTCCGCCAGTGGGGCCTCACCCGGTTCACCGTGCGCGGCCAGGCCAAGGTCGACACCGTCCTGCGCTGGTTTGCTCTCGCCAACAACATCCTGATGGGACACCGCCTGCAGGCGATGACAACCTGACAAGGGATTATGAAACGACCGCCTCCGCCCGCCCCGCGGGCTCCGCGCCGCAACCTTGCTGTCCTCAGCGCCTGCCAGAGCGCCAATAGGTTCACAAGCTCTCAGGATGAGG
>DATCXZ010000186.1:0-2379 GCA_036570545.1 Kiloniellaceae bacterium | reverse complement strand
GATGCGGATGGTGCGCGCCTGGTCGGCGATCGAGCGGGTGATCGCCTGGCGGATCCACCAGGTGGCGTAGGTCGAGAACTTGTAGCCGCGGCGGTACTCGAACTTGTCGACCGCCTTCATCAGGCCGATGTTGCCTTCCTGAATGAGGTCGAGGAACTGCAGGCCGCGGTTGGTGTACTTCTTGGCGATCGAGATCACCAGGCGCAGGTTCGCCTCGACCATCTCGGTCTTCGCCTTGCTGGCCTCCTTCTCGCCGGTCTGTACCGTCTTCACGATGCGGCGGAACTCGCTGATCGGCAGCTCGCTCTCGGCGGCGATCTCGGAGACTTCCTTGCGGATCCCCTTCACGTCGTCGCCGTAGCGGTCGGCGAACCTCGACCAGCCCTTGCCGGCCAGGCGCTTCACGCGGCTGACCCAGCGCGGGTCGAGCTCGCGGCCGAAATAGTGGTCGAGGAAGTCCTGGCGGTCGACGCCGCAGCGCTCGGCCATGCGCAGCATCTTGCCCTCGAACGTCAGCAGACGGCGGTTGAGGCCGTAGAGCTGGTCGACGAGCTGCTCGAGGCGGTTGTTGTTGAAATGGACGCCCTCCATCAGGGCGACCAGTTCCTGCGTCAGCTTCTCGTAGCGCTTCTCGGTGGCGGGGACGATCTTCTCGCCGCGCTGCAGGTGGGTCAGGCGCTTCTCCTGGACCTTGGTGATCTTCTTCCAGGTCTTGGAAATCTCGTCGAAGGTATCGAGCACCTGGGGCAGCAGCGCCGCCTCCATGGCCGCGAGGGAAATGGAGTTCTCCTCCTCCTCGTCCTCGTCCTCCTCCTCGCCGGAACCCTGTCCGCCGGCTCCTTCGGGCTCGTCCTCGCCGTCGGCCTTGGCTTTCTTGCCCTTGGCCTTGGCATCGGCCTCGTCCTCGGCCCCGTCCTCGGCAGCCTTGCCCTTCACGGGCTTGGGCTCCTCCTTGACCTTGGCGGCGGTGGCCTTCGACTCCTTGCCATCCTTGCCCTTGGCGGCGCCCTTCGGCTCCTCCTTGGCTGCCGGCTCGTCCTCCATCTCGGCGATCGCTTCGACCGCCTGGTTCATGGCGTCCTCGGACGGCCCGCCGCCGTAGGTGGCGTCGAGGTCGATGATGTCGCGCAGCAGGATGCGGCCCTCGATGAGCGCCTCGCGCCACGCCAGCAGGGCGCGGATGGTCAGCGGGCTCTCGCAGATGCCGCCGATCATCTTCTCGCGGCCGGCCTCGATGCGCTTGGCGATGGCGATCTCGCCCTCGCGCGACAGCAGTTCCACCGAGCCCATCTCGCGCAGGTACATGCGCACCGGGTCGTCGGTGCGCCCGATGTCGTCGTCGTTCAGGTTGCCGGTGGCGGTCGCCGTGCTTTCCTTGCTGTCGTCGTCGACCGCGGCCTCATCCTGCTCCTCGCTCTCGATGACGGTGATGCCCATCTCCGACAGCAGTGACATGATGTCCTCGATCTGCTCGGAAGACATCTGGTCGGGCGGCAGCACCGCGTTGAGCTCGTCATAGGTGACGTAGCCGCGCTCCTTCGCCTTCGCGATCATCTTCTTCACAGCCGCGGACATGGAGTCCATCAGCGGCCCGTCGGAAGCCTCGTCGCGCGCTTCCGTCGCCTCAGCGTTCTCGTTCGCCTTCGTCGCCATTCAGCCCAATACCTCAAGATGCCTTAGCCAGTGCCCCGGCCGCGTCGGTGTCATGCCCAACGCCGCCACACGCCGGCTTTTTGTTAGCCGTCCGCCTTGCCTCCGGTCGTCTGAAGCACTGCCTCAAATCGATCCAGATCCGCCTTGCGGCCGTCTTCGTCGTTCTGCAGGCGCTGCCGGGCCTGGACCCGTCGCAGCTGCTCCGCCGTCATTTCCGCCGCCAGGGCCCGCGCCTCTTCGGCACGATGCGCTCCCGAGTGGCGGTCACGCAGCACCCCCAAAATATGCAAGACGGATTGCCGCGCCACCTCCACCGAGGCGTCGGGACGGGCAAACCGGCCGTGAACATATACCTCTGGGCTCAGGAGCGCCGCCAAAAGCCCCAAATACCCCTGATTTGAGAGGTGGCATTTCACACCTTCACTGTCAAGTTCCGGATGGCGGGCCACGCAATCGATCAGGGACCGGCGGAGTGCGTTCAGCTCGGCACTGACGAAATCGATGCCGACCAGATCCTCGACGAACTCAGTTAATAAACTATTGTGATTAATCAAGGTGGCCAGGAGCAGCTGCTCGGGACGCTCCGGGCGCAGCAGGTCGTCGGGCCGACGCTGGCGGGCCGGAAGCTCAGGCTGGCCGTCCCAACGGGTGCCCCTGGCGCCGCGTCCGCGGCCGCCAAAGCGCCCGCCGGATGCTCCCTTGCCACCCCTCTGGCCGCCCCCCTGG
>DATCXZ010000185.1:0-4901 GCA_036570545.1 Kiloniellaceae bacterium | reverse complement strand
CGGTGCAGCGCAGCGACGTGCTCGCGGCGCTCCAGGCCGCTGCTAAGGTCCGCAGGGTCCAGGCGCCGGCGAGCGGTCCGCGCGGGCGCCTCGTGTCGGTGCTGAAGGGCGGCGGCGGCGTGGGGGCGACGACGATCGCGGTGCAGACCGGCTGCCGCCTCGCCCAGACCCTGCAGAAGAAGGGTGCAGAGGCCTGCCTGCTGGATCTCGACGTGCAGGGCGGCACGGTGGCGCTCTACCTGGACCTGAACGACCGCGTCGGCATTGCCGACCTCATGGAGCTGCCGGAGCGCCTCGATGCGGATCTGCTGGAGGGCGCGATGAGCCGCCATCACAGCGGCCTCTCCGTCGTGGCGGCGCCGCGCGACGTGATGCCGCTGGAGAGCTTCTCGCCGGACTTCATCCGCCGTCTCATCGAGGTGGCGCGCAGCCGCTTCGCGGTCGTGCTGGCCGACCTTCCGCCGGCCTGGTCGCAATGGAGCTTCGAAGTCTTGCGCCAGTCCGACGAGGTGCTGCTGGTCACCCAGATGACGGTGCCCGGCGTCCGCCAGGCACGCCGGCAGCTCGACACGCTGGGCACCGAGGGCCTCGACGACCTGCCGATCCGCATGGTGCTGAACCGCTTCGAGAAGCGCTGGGGGGCCACCTTCACGATGAAGGAGGTCGAGAAGGCGCTGGGCCGCAAGGTCGATTTCACCGTCGCCAATGACTACCGCACGGTCAGCGAGGCCCTGGACCAGGGCTTCTCCCTCGATGCGGTGCGCCGCCGCAGCAAGGCTTTCAAGTCGATAACGAGAATCAGCGACGCCCTCGCGGCGAGCGGGCAGCGGGCCGAGGAACGGCTCGAGCCCCGGATCGCGAGCGTCCCTGGCAGGCCCGTGTAGGAGATACGGAGATGTCGTTCTTTTCCCGACCGCAGACCCAGGCCCAGGCCGGCTCCCTGGCCGTTGCCGCCAATGGTGCGTCTGCACCTGCCGCGGTGCCGGCGGCGCTCAAGCTGGACCACATCGAGGAGCGCAAACTCTCCAGCTACACCGAGCTGAAGGTATCGCTGCATCAGCAGCTTCTCGACATGATCAACCTCGCGGTCATCGACAAGATGCCGGCGGCCGAGTTCCGCAGCCAGGTCGGCGAGATGGTGCGCGAGCTGCTGATCCGAGAGAACAAGCCGCTGAACCGCCAGGAGCAGACGCAACTCGTCGATGACATCCTCGACGAGCTGCTGGGCCTCGGGCCTATCGAGCCGCTGCTGAAGGACGCGTCGGTCACCGACATCCTGGTGAACTGCCACAGCAACGTCTTCGTCGAGCGCGGCGGGCAGCTCCATCCCACGGCGGTGCGCTTCAAGGACGACCGACACCTGCTGCGCATCATCGGCCGCATCGTCTCCGCGGTCGGCCGCCGGGTCGATGAATCGCAGCCGATGGTCGATGCGCGCCTTGCCGACGGCTCGCGCGTCAACGCCATCATTCCGCCGCTGGCCGTCGATGGCCCGCTGCTGTCGATCCGCAAGTTCGCCAAGGAACGGATCGACATGGCGAAGCTGGTCGACATTGGGAGCATGCCGCAGGCGGCCGCCGACCTTCTGGTGGGTGTCGTCAAGGCGCGCCGCAACGTGCTGATCTCCGGCGGCACCGGCAGCGGCAAGACCACCATGCTGAACGCCATGTCCGCCTTCATCGACGGGCGCGAGCGCATCCTGACCATCGAGGACGCGGCAGAGCTGCAGCTCCAGCAGGCCCACGTGGCGCGCCTCGAGACCCGGCCCGCCAACATCGAGGGCAGGGGCGAGGTGACCCAGCGCGAGCTGGTGAAGAACGCCCTGCGCATGCGTCCCGACCGCATCATCGTCGGCGAGGTGCGCGGCGGCGAGGCCTTCGACATGCTGCAGGCCATGAACACCGGCCACGAAGGCTCCATGACCACGATCCATGCCAACACCTGCCGTGACGCGCTGTCGCGCCTGGAGCAGATGATCGGCATGACCGGCTTCGACCTGCCGACCAAGTCGATGCGCGCGCAGATCGCCTCGGCCCTGCACGTCGTCATCCAGATCGAGCGCATGAGCGACGGTCGGCGACGCCTCGTCAGCCTGCAGGAAATCACCGGCATGGAGGGCGACGTGGTCTCCATGCAGGAGGTCTTCCGCTTCCGCCGCGAATCGACCGACAGCGAGGGCCGCATCCACGGCCGCTACGTCACCACCGGCATCCGGCCGAAGTTCATTGCCGAGTTCCAGGCCCGCGGCATCCAGGTGCCGGAGGGCATCTTCGATCCCAACAACGTTCTCGACTGAGGCGGCCATGGGTATCGAACCGATCTACCTTCTCTACGGCGCCGTCTTCCTCGCCGTTCTCCTGCTGGTCGAGGGCGCCTACTACCTCTTCATGGGGTCGGCGCTGAGCAAGCGCACCAACCGCCGCCTGACGATGCTGAACGCCGGCATGGAGAGCCGCGAAGTGCTGGAGCTGCTGCGCCGCCAACCTTCGCGGCGCGGCGAGCAGCCTAGCCTGCTGATCCATCCGATCGTCTGGCTCGGGACCCTCATCGCCCGGTCGGGCGTGCAAATCACATTGCGTGGGACCCTCACGACGATGCTGGTGATTGCCGTCATCGCCTTTCTCGCCCTGCAGGGGGCGCTGGCAGTCGGGCGGCTGCCGACGATTCTCGCGCCGCTCCCTATCCAGGCGGCCCTGGCGCTGCTGATCGCCCTGCTTCTGCCACCGCTCTACCTCTCGAGCCGGGTCGCCGCCCGCAAGCGCAAGTTCGGCGAACAGTTGCCCGACGCCCTCGACATCATGGTGCGCAGCCTGAAGGCCGGCCATCCCATCAATGCGGCCATGGCCCTGGTGGCGAGGGAGATGAGCGACCCCATGGGCACCGAGTTCGGCATCGCCGTCGACGAGATGACCTACGGGCTGGAGATGGACGAGGCGCTGGAAAATCTCAGCGACCGCGCCCAGGTCGAGGACTTCAACTACGTCGTCATGTCGATCGGCATCCAGCGCGAGACCGGCGGCAATCTCGCCGGCGTTCTGACCGGTCTTGCTCACGTGATCCGGGAGCGTGCCCGCATGTTCCTGAAGGTTCGCGCCTTGTCTGCTGAAGGGCGGATCTCGGCCCTGGTGCTCTGCGTCCTGCCCTTCGGGGTGGGTGCCATGATCTTCCTGGGAAATCCCGGTTACTACACAAAGGTCGCTGACGATCCCTTGTTCTTGCCGGGACTGAGTCTGGCCATCTTCAACCTGGTGCTGGGGATCTTCATGATCTACCGCATGGTCAACTTCCGGGTCTGAGGCAGGGGAGGACGGCATGGACATCGCGAAAACGGCATCCGGCCTTTACGATCAGGCGGTCTACTGGCTCGTGAACAACCCCAGCGGAGCCTTTCTCGTGGTGCTGTTCCTTGCTGTCGTCCTGGGCGTGCTCGGCGTATCCATGATGCTCGGCAACCGCGGTGCCGTGTCGCGCCGGCTCGCCGGCGATACTGTCTCGATGGGCGGACTCGACGGCACGCCGCGCCTGCGTTACGAGGCGCGCGACACCTTCTGGGTAAACCTGATCGCTGCCATCGAGAAGCGGGTGCCACTGGTCGACGAAGCGAACCGCTCTCTCATGCAGCGCCGCCTGCTGCAGGCCGGCTTCATGGGCCCCCACGTGGTGCGCAACTACTACGCCGTCCGCTTCTTCCTCACCCTCTGCCTGCCGGTCGGCTTCCTGCTGCTGGCGCCGCTCTTCGGCGCCTCGCTGGCGAACCAGAAGGTCATTTTCGCGGCTCTTGCTCTCTGCCTGGCAGGGCTCTACCTGCCGAGCCTCTGGCTCTCGCGGCGAATCGCGAACCGCCAGCGTGCCATTGCGGAGGGGTTTCCGGATGCGCTCGACATGATGGTGGTCTGCGTCGAGGCCGGTCTCGGCCTCGACGCCGCCTTCAACCGCGTCGGCGCCGAGATGACCCGCTCTCACCCGGCCTTGGCGACGCAGCTCGCGCTGGTGTCTCTCGAATTGCGCGCCGGCAAGAGCCGCGCTGACGCCCTGCGCAACCTGGCCGACCGAATCGGCCTCGACGAGGTGAGTTCCTTCGTCACCCTGATGGTCCAGTCCGACAGCCTCGGCACCTCCATCGCCCAGACCCTGGTGGTCCACGCCGACGAGATGCGTAACCGCCGCACCATGCGCGCCGAGGAGCTGGCCCACAAGCTGCCGGTGAAGCTGAGCATCCCGCTGGTGATCTTCATTCTGCCCTGCATAGTCACAGTCGTCCTGCTGCCCGGCATCATTGGCATCGTTCGCAAGCTGCTGCCGGCGCTCGGGGGAGGATGAGGGGAAACCGATGACGATGCGACGCAAGCTTTCTCTGGCCGTGACTGCCCTCGGAGGGGCCCTGCTGCTCAGCGGTTGCGGTACGCAGCTGGGGGATGCCCGCGCGGCCTTCGGCTACAGCGGCCTGATCGCCGGCGATCCGTCGCTGTCGAGCTACGAGCAGGCCAAGGCCGACTTCGCGGCGGCACGCTATGGGCTCGCGGTGAAGCGCTTCCGCAGGGCGATGGCCGACGACCCGGCCTCGGTCGAGGCGGTGAATGGGCTTGCCGCGGCCTATGACCAGCTCGGCCGCTACGACTTGGCGGAGCGCTACTACCAGCGGGCGCTGGCGATGGACCCGACCTCGGTGCAGACGCTGAACAACCTCGGCTACTCGCTGCTGCTGCAGGGCAAGCCGGAACTCGCTCTCACCTTCTTCCGCGACGCAGCGCGCATCGCGCCGGACAACACCGTTATCGCCGCCAACGCCGAGCAGGCCGTCACCGCCCGCATCGAGGCGCGCAGCCAGGCGGTCGCTGCCGCCCCGGCCGAGCCCGCGGTGCCGGCTGAGGCTCCTGACGAGCCGGCGGGTCCGCGCATCG
>DATCXZ010000184.1:0-2137 GCA_036570545.1 Kiloniellaceae bacterium | reverse complement strand
GGCTTCATGCGCGAGGGCTCAGTAGCTGCGCGGCATGCCGAGCACGTGCTCGGCGAGGAAGGCGAGGATGAGGTTGGTCGAGATCGGCGCCACCTGATAGAGCCGCGTCTCGCGATACTTGCGCTCGACGTCGTACTCCTCGGCAAAGCCGAAGCCGCCGTGGGTCTGCAGGCAGGCCTCGGCCGCCGCCCAGGACGCCTCCGAGGCCAGCATCTTGGCCATGTTGGCCTCCTTGCCGCAGCGCTGGCCGGCGTCGAACAGGGCGGCCGCGCGCTCGACCATCAGCGCCGCCGCCTCGCTCTGCGCATAGGCGCGGGCGATGGGGAACTGCACGCCCTGGTTCTGCCCGATCGGCCGGCCGAACACCTGGCGCTGCGTCGCGTAGCTGCTGGCCTTGTCGATGAACCAGCGGGCATCGCCGATGCATTCGGCGGCGATGAGGATGCGCTCGGCGTTCATGCCGTCGAGGATGTAGCGGAAGCCCTTGCCTTCCTCGCCGATGAGATTCTCCGCCGGCACCTCGAGGTTGTCGAAGAACACCTCGGTGCTGGAGTGGTTCATCATGGCGCGGATCGGCTTGATGGTGACGCCGCGGCCGACCGCCTCGCGCAGGTCGACGATGAAGACCGAGAGTCCCTCGCCCTTCTTGGTCACCTCGTCTTTCGGCGTCGTGCGCGCGAGCAGCAGCATCAGATCGCTGTGCTCGGCGCGGCTGGTCCATACCTTCTGGCCGCTCACGATGTAGCGGTCGCCCTTGCGCCTGGCGCTGGTCAGGAGACTCAAGGTATCGGTGCCGCTGGTCGGCTCGGTGACGCCGAAGGCCTGCAGGCGCAGCTTACCCTCGGCGATGCCCGGCAGATAGCGCTGCTTCTGCGCCTCGCTGCCGTGCCGCAGCAGGGTGCCCATGGTGTACATCTGCGCGTGGCAGGCGGCGCCGTTGCAGCCGGCCTTCTGGACCTCCTCCAGAATGGCGCAGCCCGCGGCCAGCGGCAGGCCGCTGCCGCCGTACTCTTCGGGAACCAGCGCGGCGAGGTAGCCGGCCTCGGTCAGTTCCTTCACGAAGGCCTCGGGGTAGGCGCGCTTCGCATCAAGCTCGCGCCAGTAGGCGCCGGGGTAGCTGGCGCAGAGGGCGCGCACCCCTTCGCGGATCTCGGGGAAGCTTTCGGCGATGTCGATAGTCATCGGCTCGGTGACGTTTCGGGTGGGGCGTCAGCCTACTGAATCGTCGACAGTGCGCAAGCGCGTGCGGGCCATGGCAGGCATGCCGCGCCGTGACGGCTTGCGCGCCACGACAAACTGAGCCTATATTGCAACTGGTTTTAATTCAGGATCGAAAGAGGGTGCCATGACACTGCGGCTCTACTACCACCCCTTCTCGTCGTACTGCCAAAAGGTCCTCATCGCCCTCTACGAGAACCCCATCCCCTTCGAGGCCAAGATCGTCGACCTCGGCGACGCGCAGTCGCGCGCGGCCTTTGCGGCGGTGTGGCCGCTGGCGAAGTTCCCGGTGCTGCGCGAGGAGGCTTCCGGCCTCACGATCCCCGAATCGACCACCGTCATCGAGTACCTGGCGCAACACCATCCCGGGCCGACGGAGCTCATACCGGCCGATCCCGACGCCGCCCTGCAGGCGCGGATCTGGGACCGTTTCCATGATAACTATGTCCAGACCCCGATGCAGAAGATCGTCGCGGATCGCCTGCGGCCTGGCGACCGGCGCGATCCTCACGGCCTTCAGGAGGCTCGGACGCTGCTGGATACCGCCTACGGCATCGCCGAGACGGAGATGACGTCCAAGACCTGGGCCGCCGGCGAGACCTTCACCCTGGCCGACTGCGCGGCGGCGCCCGCCCTCTACTACGCCGAGCTCGTGCACCCCTTCTCGGCCGGCCACCCGCGGCTGCACAGCTACTTCCAGCGCCTGATGGCGCGCCCCTCCTTCGCCCGCGTGGTCGAGGAGGCAAAGCCTTACCGGCACTTCTTCCCGCAGGAGTGAGGCACAGTCCCACAATAGTTTGAGAAATTCGGGCTAGAATGCGGCCGCCATGGATGCCCTGCCCCTGATCAAGCACACCGCGCTGCTGCGCGAGCGCCTGCCGCTCGCCGGCGCGCGGGTGGCCGACGTCGGCTGCGGCGA
>DATCXZ010000183.1:0-4205 GCA_036570545.1 Kiloniellaceae bacterium | reverse complement strand
CCAGCCGTCGGCCCGCAACGCGCGGTTCAGCGCCACCACCAGCAGGAAGGCGACCCCGACCGCGGCAAGCTGGCCGTGGCCGGAGGTGTCGTCGAGGCGGTTGGGATTGACCACCGCCGCCGCCTGCGGCAGGCGCGGCTCGGCCGCGTGGTGGTCGACGACGATGACTTCCAGCCCCGCCTCGGCGGCGGCCTCCAGCGCCTCGAAGGCGGTGATGCCGCAGTCGACGGTGACGACGACATCGATGCCGCCTGCCTTCAGGCGCTTCAGGGCCGGCGCGTTGGGGCCGTAGCCCTCGGCCAGGCGATCGGGAATGTAGACCTCGAGCGGCTGCCCGACGGCGGCGAAGAAGCGCGAGAGCACGGCGGCCGAGGTCGCGCCGTCGACGTCGTAGTCGCCGAACACCGCGACCTTCTCGCCGCCCGCGATGGCCCGGCACAGGCGTTCGGCGGCGCGGTCCATGTCACGCAGCGACGAGGGGTCCGGCAGGTAGGCGCGCAGCGTCGGAGAGAGGAAGCGCTCGGCCTCCTCCGGCAGCACGCCGCGCGCCGCCAGCACGCGGCCGACGATCTCCGGCAGGTCGAACTGCTGCGACAGGGCGAGCGCCTGGCGTCCGTCCGCGAGGCGTTCCTCCCAGCGCTTGCCGGTCAGCGAGCGCTCGATGCCGAGGAAGCACCCGCGCGGCGTCATCCTTCGAGACGCCGGCCCGGCTGACGCCGCGCCGGCTCCTCAGGATGAGGTGGATTTTTCATAGCAGAAAGAGAAGTCCTCATGCTGAGGAGCCCGCGAAGCGGGCGTCTCGAAGCACGCACGACAGCATTACAGGCATCGGCGACTACACACCCAGCGAGTCGTACCAGGTCTTGCGCTCGAAGTTGTGGACCGCCTCGATGTATCGCACGGTGCCGGACTTCGAGCGCATCACCACCGAGTGGGTCGTCGCGCCGCCGTGATAGCGGCGCACGCCGCGCAGCATGGAGCCGTCGGTGACGCCGCTGGCGGCGAAGGTGACGTCGCCGCTGGCCAGCTCGTGCAGCTTGTACTTGCGGTCATAGTCGGTGATGCCGCAGCGCGCGGCGCGCTGGCGCTCATCGTCGTTGCGGAACACCAGGCGGCCCTGGAACTGGCCGCCGATGCAGCGCAGCGCCGCCGCGGCGAGCACGCCCTCCGGCGCGCCGCCGGTGCCCATGTAGATGTCGACGCCGCTTTCCTTGCTGCTCGTCGCCATCACGCCGGAAACGTCGCCGTCGCCGATCAGCATGATGCGGGCGCCGGCGCTGCGCACCTTGGCGATGATCTCGCTGTGGCGCGGCCGGTCGAGAATGCAGGCCACCAGGTCCGACACGTCGACCTTCTTGGCCTTCGCGAGGTTCTTCAGGTTGGTCGCCGGGTCTTCATCGAGATCGACGAGGTCGTCCGGCAGGCCACCGCCCACCGCGATCTTGTTCATGTAGGTGTCGGGCGCATTGAGGAAGTGCCCCGCCTCGGCCATGGCGATCACCGCCATCGCGTTCTGGCCGCCCTTGGCGGTGATGGTCGTTCCTTCGAGCGGATCGAGGGCGATGTCGAAGGCGGGGCCGCCGCTGCCGACCTTCTCGCCGATGAACAGCATCGGCGCCTCGTCGCGCTCGCCCTCGCCGATCACCACGGTGCCGTCGATCTCCAGCCCGTTCAGCGACTGGCGCATGGCGTTCACGGCGGCCTGGTCGGCGGCCTTCTCGTCGCCGCGGCCCATCAGGCGCGACGCGGCCAGCGCGGCGGCCTCGGTCACGCGCACGGTCTCCAGGGCCAGGTTGCGGTCCATAGAACTGGAGGGCGAGCTGGAGGACGACTTGGCTTGCGGCATCGGAACCTCGTATGGCTGGGGGTTAGAGATCGACAATGCGGATCAGCCGCGGTTGTTCCACCACGACTGCCAGCTCGGCGATGCGGGCGAGCGCCCGCTGGATCTGGGCTTCCTTCGTGTCGTGCGTCATGATGATCACCGGCACCGCCTCGCCCTCCCCCTCGGCGCGGCCGCGCTGGATCACCGATTCCATCGAAATGTTCTCGTCGCGCAGCGCCGCCGCGACATCGGCGATGACGCCCGGCTTGTCGATCACCAGCAGGCGCAGGTAGTAGGGGCAGCTATGCTCGCTCATCGGCAGGCCCGGCAGCCGCACCAGCTCGGCCGCCGGAATTCCGAACACCGGCCGGACCGTCCCGCGCGCGATGTCGATGAGGTCGGCGACCACTGCCGAGGCGGTCGGGCCGGCGCCGGCGCCGCGCCCTTCATACATCGTGGTGTCGACGAAGTTGCCGTCGGCGACCACCGCGTTGTAGACGCCGGCGACGCTGGCGATCGGCAGCTCCTTGGCGACCATGCAGGGATGCACGCGCTGCTCGACGGTGCCGTCGACGCACTGCGCGAGGCCGAGCAGCTTGATGCGGTAGCCGAGCTCGTCGGCATAGGCGACGTCCAGCGCCGACACGTTGCGGATGCCCTCGACATAGACCGATCCGAAATCGACCTCGCAGCCGAAGGCCAGCGCGGTGAGAATGGCAAGCTTGTGCGCGGTGTCGATGCCGTCGACGTCGAAGCTGGGGTCCGCCTCCGCGTAGCCGAGCCGCTGCGCCTCGGCCAGCACGCTCTCGAAGTCCTGTCCGGCGGGGGCCGCCTGCGCGGCGGCGGCACCGTCCTGGTCGCCGGCCATGCGGGTCAGGATGTAGTTGCAGGTGCCGTTGAGGATGCCGTAGACGCGGTCGATGCGGTTGGCGGCGAGGCCCTCGCGCAGGCCCTTGATGATGGGAATGCCGCCGGCCACCGCGGCCTCGTAGCCGATGGTGCGGCCGACGCCCTCGGCCAGAGTGGCAAGCGCGGTGCCGTGGTGCGCGAGCAGCGCCTTGTTGGCGGTGACCACATGGCGCCCGGCGCGCAGCGCGGTCTCCACGATCTGCCGGGCGGGGTCCTCGGAGCCGCCGATCAGCTCCACCACCACATCGGCCTCGGCCTCGCGGGCGAGCGCGACGGGATCGTCAAACCACTGCAGGCCGCCGAGATCGACATCGCGCGCCTTGCCGCGGTCGCGCGCTGAGACCGCCGTCACCTGCAGCGCGCGCCCCGCCCGGGCGGCGATCGACGCGGCGTTCTGCTCCAGCAGGCGCAGCGTTCCGGCGCCGACGGTGCCAAGGCCGGCGACAGCGATGTGAAGGGGTTTGCTCAAGAAGCGACGTTCCGAACCTGTCCGCCCTGGTTGACGCCCCCCTGGTTGACGCCCCCCTGGTTGACGCCCAGGGACTTGAGAAATGCCTTGATGTTGCGCACGGCCTGGCGCGTGCGATGCTCGTTCTCGACCAGGCCGAGGCGCACGAAGCCCTCGCCGTACTCGCCGAAGCCGATGCCGGGAGCGACCGCGACCTGGGCTTCCTCCAGCAGCAGCTTGGAGAACTCCAGAGAGCCCATCTCGCGCAGCGACGGCGGCAGCGGCGCCCAGCAGAACATGGTCGCCGGCGGGCTGGGGATGGGCCAGCCGGCCGCGGCCAGGCCGGACACCAGCACGTCGCGGCGCCGGCGGTAGCGCGCGCGCATCTCGTCGATGCAGTCCTGCGGGCCGTTGAGGGCGGCCGTCGCCGCCACCTGGATCGGCGTGAAGGCGCCGTAGTCGAGATAGGACTTCACCCGCGCCAGCGCGGCGATGAGGCCGGGGTTGCCGGCGCAGAAGCCGATGCGCCAGCCGGGCATCGAGTAGGTCTTGCTGAGCGAGGTGAACTCGACGGCGATCTCCTTGGCGCCCGGCACCTGCAGGATCGACGGTGGCGGCGGTCCCTCGAAGTAGACCTCGGCATAGGCGAGGTCGGAGATGATGTAGATCCCGTTCTCGCGGCAGAAATCCACGATGGCGGAATAGAAATTGAGATCAACGACTTCCGCGGTCGGGTTCGAGGGATAGTTGAGCACCAGGGCCGAGGGCTTGGGCACCGAGTGGCGCACCGCCCGCTCGAGCTGGTCGAGGAAGTCGACGCCGGGCACGACCGGGATGCTGCGGATCGCCGCCCCGGCGATGATGAAGCCGAAGGCGTGGATCGGATAGCTGGGGTTGGGCGCCAGGATGATGTCGCCCGGGCTGGTGATGGCCTGGGCCAGGTTGGCGAGGCCCTCCTTGGAGCCGAGGGTGACGATGGCCTCGCGCTCCGGATCGAGCTCGACCCCGAAGCGGCGCGCATAG
>DATCXZ010000182.1:0-3669 GCA_036570545.1 Kiloniellaceae bacterium | reverse complement strand
CCTGCGACACCGACGGCATCGACGGCAGCGAAGGCAACGCCGGCGCGCTGAGCGGACCGGCGAGCCTCGCGCGCGCCGCGGCAGCCGGCCTCGACGCCAAGGCGATGCTGGCCGACAACGACGGCTACGGCTTCTTCGCCGGGCTCGGCGACCTCGTGGTCACCGGCCCCACCTTCACCAACGTGAACGACTTTCGCGCCATTCTCATCACCGGCACCGGGCCATCATAAAAAAATCGATTCGGCCGGTTGCGAATCCTGGGTAGACTCCGCGCCATGCGACGCCAAAGAAATGCGAAGATCCTCGCCACGCTCGGCCCCGCCAGCTCCAGCAAGGAGATGATCCGCCAGCTCTTTCGCGCCGGCGCCGATGTGTTCCGCCTCAACTTCAGCCACGGCTCGCACGACGACCATCGAGAGCGCTATGAGACCATCCGCGCGATCGAGGACGAGCTGGAGCGGCCGATCGGCATCCTCGCCGACATGCAGGGGCCCAAGCTGCGCGTCGGCAAGCTGAAGGACGGCGAAGCGGTGCTGACGGCAGGCCAGCGCTTTCGCCTCGATCTCGATGAGACGCCGGGCGACAACCAGCGCGCGCCGCTGCCGCATCCGGAGATCTTCGCCGCCCTCTCGCCCGGAACCTCCCTGCTGATCGACGACGGCAAGCTGCGCCTGGAAGTCCAGGACTGCACCTCCAGCCATGCGGAGACCCGTGTGGTCACCGGCGGCACCCTGCGCGACCACAAGGGCGTCAACCTGCCGGGCGTCATCCTGCCGATCTCGCCGATCACCGAGAAGGACCGCGTCGACCTGGAGTTCGCGCTCAACCTCGGTGTCGACTGGATCGCCCTCTCCTTCATCCAGCGGCCGGAGGACCTGACCGAGGCGCGCGGCCTGATCCGCAACCGCGCCGCCATCATGACCAAGATCGAGAAGCCGGCGGCGCTCGACTGCCTGCCGCAGCTCATTGCGCTGTCGGACGCCGTCATGGTGGCGCGCGGCGACCTCGGCGTCGAGATGCCGCCGGAGACCATTCCCAGCCGCCAGAAGCAGATCATCAACGCCTGCCGCCTCTCGGGCGTGCCGGTGGTGGTGGCGACGCAGATGCTGGAATCGATGATCTCGTCGCCGGCCCCGACGCGCGCCGAAGCCTCCGATGTGGCCACCGCCGTCTACGACGGCGCCGACGCGGTGATGCTGTCGGCGGAGTCGGCGGCCGGAAAGTATCCGCTCGAGGCGGTCACCTTCATGAACAGCATCATCCGCTCGACGGAGACGGACCCGGCCTACCGCGGCATCCTGCATTCGCGCGACGGCGAGCCGGAGGCAACCGGCGCCGATGCCATCTCCGCCGCCGCCTCGCAGGTCGCCTCGACATTGTCGACCGCCGCCATCATCACCTACACCATGTCCGGCTCGACCGCGCTGCGCGCCGCGCGCCAGCGCCCCAACGTGTCGATCATGGTGCTGACCAACGAGCTGCGCACGGCGCGCCGCCTCGCCGTGCTGTGGGGCGCACACTGCGTCATCACCGACGACGTGTCGAATACCCAGGAGATGGTGGAGAAGGCCTGCCGCCTGGCGGTGCGCGAAGGCTATGCCGGCCTCGGCGACACGCTGGTGATCACCGCCGGCGTACCGTTCAAGACGCCGGGCACCACCAACATGCTGCGCATCGCCCGCGTGAAGCACTGACGCGTGGCGCGTCAGATCTCGCGGTCGTGCAGCATCTTGCGCAGTTCCTCGGCGTTGATGGCCGCTGCGGGCAGATTGGGATGGATCGCCAGCGCCTGCTCGAAGGCATCCAGCGCCCGCTGCGCGTCCTCGAGCCGGAGGTAGACGAGGCCGCGCCCCGACAGCGCGCCGAAGTGTCGCGGTTCCAGCGCCAGGGTCTCGGCGATGTCGGCGAGCGACTCGCCGTAGTTGCCGAGCAGGTAGTGCACTGTCGCCCGCTTGTTCCAGCCTTCCGCAAAGCCCGGCGCGATGACGACCATCTGGTCGAACTTGGCGAGGGCATGGCTGTAGTCGCGGCGCGACAGCGCGGCAACGCCGTCGCGCATCAGGCCGTTGATGGCGCCGTCGTCCGATTGCATCCAGATATGCCAGATCTCGCCCTCGATCTGCTGCGCCTCGCCGGGGACCGGCGCCTCCAGCAGGCGCATGAAAAGCTTGTCGAGGCGGTCGTCGTTCTGGTCGGCGGCAGCCGGGCGGCTTGCCACGACCAGCGCCGAGGCGACGAGGAGAACGGCAATGACAATGAGAGGCAGCCGTTTCATGCCCACCAGTATGCCGCAACTGCCGCCGCAACCAAAGCTAGTGGAATTTTCCATGGTCGGCCAATCTGTTCCGGCGCCATTCGGCTAGGGGAGGCGCCGGGTAACGGTGATCTCGGTCGCGATCCGGTCGGTTGTCCGGCGGACACCCGCGCCGTAGTAGCGGACGTAGCCTTCCAGGCGATAGGTGCCGGGATAGCCGGTCACCAGCATGGCCTTCACCGCGTTAGGCCCGACGCCGCTGTCCGGGGCGAAGCAGTAGGGCCCCTCGCCGAGCCATGCCGTGGAGCGGAATGACGTAAAGTCGGCGTTCTTATCGAACCAGAGGAAGCAGCTATCGATCACCTGCACGCCGCCGTTGGCCTCGTAAGCCAGCACGGCGGGATAGCGCACGTCGACCTTCGGATCCTCGGCGACCGTGAAGCCGGTCAGCCGGATCCGGTCCGTATCCGTGCCGTCGGAGCCTGCGCAGGCGGCGAGGAAGGCCAGAATCAACCCGGATAAAGCAAGGCGCTTCCTCATGGCACTCTCCCTTCCCTCATGGTGGCCCTTCCCTCATGGCTGGCTTCGGCGCCGTCGGCCGTCATTTCTCAATGATAGCGCGCAGCCGCCGGTTTTCTAGCCGGCCTTGGACGCCAGCGCCGGCGGCAAAGGACCGCCGGTCGCCCAGTCGAGCAGCTCCACCGTGTGCACCACCGGGAGGGCGGTGGCGGCGGCGATCTGCGTGATGCAGCCGATATTGCCGGTGGCGACGACGTCCGGGCGCGTGCTCTCGACGTTGGCGACCTTGCGCGCCTGGAGGCGCGCGGCGATCGCCGGCTGCAGCAGGTTGTAGGTGCCGGCCGAGCCGCAGCAGAGATGGCCCTCCGGCACCTCCTTCACGGCAAAGCCCGCCGCTGCCAGCAGGGCCTTGGGCTCCCGCCGGATCTGCTGGCCGTGCTGCATCGAACAGGCCGAGTGGTAGGCGACGGTCAGCGCCTGGGGCGGCGCCGCGCCGCGCAGGCCGAGGCCATCCATGAACTCGGTCACATCCTTGGTGAGGGCCGAGATCGTCGCTGCCCTGTCCTTCCACTCGGCGTCCTCGCGCAGCATGAAGCCGTAGTCCTTCACCGTGGTGCCGCAGCCCGAGGCGTTGATGATGATGGCATCGAGCCCGCCACCTTCCTGTCCTGGGCCCTCCAGCTCGCGCGTCCAGGCGGCGATGTTGGCGCGCGCCGCGTCGAGCGCCGACGCCGTCTTGCCCATGTGGTGCACCAGCGCGCCGCAGCAGCCGGCGCCCTCGGCCACCACGACCTCGACGCCGTGGCGGGTCAGCAGGCGCACCGTCGCCTCGTTGATCTCCGGCGCCAGCACCTGCTGCGCGCAACCGCTCAGCAGCGCCACACGGGCACGCCGCG
>DATCXZ010000181.1:0-3252 GCA_036570545.1 Kiloniellaceae bacterium | reverse complement strand
CCTGGCCGGCAGTGGGCGCGATGCGCTCCAGCGCGCGCAGGGCGCGGCCGAGCGCCGGCTCGGCGGCGCCGTCGATCTCGGCCAGCGCGACGTTCACCGCCTCGATCAGCTTCTCGCGGTGCATGAGGCGATTACGCTTCTCCGCAAGTTCCGCCTCCTCGCCGCTGCGCGGGTCGAGGGCGTCCAACTCCTCCACCGCATGGCGCAGGAACAGCTCGTCGCGCTGCGCCTCGGCGAGCCGCCGGGCCGCTACCTCGCGCGCCTCCAGCGCATCCTGCCAGGACCGCCACAGCGCGCGCAGGTCGTGCGCCTCGGATTTCAGGCGACCGTAGGCGTCGAGCAGGTCGCGGTGGGTCGCCGGGTCCATCAGGCCGCGCTGGTCGAACTGGCCCTGGATCTCGATCAGCAGGTCGGCGAGGCGGCGCAGCAGGCCGGCCGAGGCGGCTTGGTCGTTCACGTAGGCGCGGCTGCGGCCGTCGCCAGTCAGCACGCGGCGCAGCACCAGCAGGTCCTCGAGCTCGATGCCCTGCTCGTCGAGCAGCGCGCGGGCCGGGTGGTCTCTAGCGACCTCGAAGGCGGCGGCGACGCTGGCTTGCTCGGCGCCGGGCCGCAGCAGGCGCGCGTCGGCGCGGTTGCCGAGCGCAAAGCCGAGGGAGTCGAGCAGGATCGACTTGCCGGCCCCGGTCTCGCCGGTCAGCACGCCGAGGCCGTGGTCGAAGGTGAGATCGAGCTTGTCGATGATGACGATGTTGCGGATCGACAGGCTGATCAGCATTCACCGATCCTGTGTCGAGGCTAGAAGAGGGACGAGACCCAGGAGTCGTCGCTCTCTTCGGGGTAGAGGTTCTCGCCGGTCAGCAGGGCATAGCTGTCGATGTACCATTCGCTGCCCGGAAAGTTGTGGCCGAGCACCGCCGCCGTCGCCTTGGCTTCGTCGACGATGCCCATGGCGAGGTAGCATTCGACCAGGCGGTGCAGCGCTTCCGGCACGTGGGTGGTGGTCTGGTAGCGCTCGATGACCGTGCGGAAGCGGTTGATTGCCGCGAGATACTCGCTGTGGCCCTGATAGAAGCGACCGATCTCCATGTGCTTGCCGGCCAGGTGATCGAGGGCGAGGTCGATCTTCAACTCGGCGTCGCGCGCGTACTTGCTGTCCGGGAACCGGCGCACCAGCTCTTCCAGCGCGTTCAGCGCATCGGCGGTCGCCTTCTGGTCGCGGCGCACGTCGACGATCTGCTCGTAGTAGGAGATCGCCTTCAGGTAATAGGCGTAGGGGGCATCGGGGCTGCCCGGATGCAGCTCGATGAAACGGTCGAGGGCGTTGATCGCCTCGTCGTAGGAATTCTCCTGATAGAACGCGTAGGCGGCCATGAGCTGGGCCTTGGCGGCCCATTCGGAGTAGGGATGCTGGCGCTCGACCTCGTCGAACAGGCGCGCCGCCTCATCGTACTCGCCGGCCTGCATGGCGTTCATCGCGCCGTTGTAGAGTTCCTCCACCGGCTTTTCGACGTAGGCCGGCGGCTCGTCGCTGCTGCAGGCGGCGAGGCCCAGGAGCAGCGCCGCTGCGACAAGGCCGCCCACGCGGCCCAGCCCGCGCTGCTTCGATCGATATCCGCTCATAGTCCTTCGCGTCCCCCGAGGTGACCCGCGCCGCAGCGGCGCGTCCCCGAACGAATTTGCCCCGGCAAGGGCGTTTTTCCGGAGCCGACTATAGGCCGCGGCGCCTGCTGCCTCAAGCGGCCACATCGGGCAGGAATCCGCCCGGAAGGGCGGGGGAATGAAGCTGGGACTGGCTGCCGGGGCGGCAGAACGCCTGCCCCGGGTCAGGCGCGGGCGGCGACGGCGCGCTCGAGCTGGGTCGGGCCGCCGGCGACGAGCGGGGCGGCGGTCGCCTCCGTCCACTCCCAGGCGCCTTCCTCGGCGAACAGCGCTTGCAGCAAGCGCAGGGTGAGGGCATGGCCCGCCCGGTCGCCCTGGAAGTGGCCGATGATCGGCGCGCCGACCAGGTAGAGGTCGCCGATCGAATCGAGCACCTTGTGGCGCACGAATTCGTTGCGGAAGCGCAGGCCCTCGGGGTTGAGGATCTCCTGGCCGTTCACCACGATGGCGTTGTTCAGCGAGCCGCCGCGGGCGAGGCCCATGGCGCGCATCTTCTCGATGTCCTGTGCGAGGCCGAAGGTGCGGGCGCGCGCGACATCGCGCTTGAAGGCGCTCTCGCTCACCTCGGTGAACCACTCCTGGCGGCCGATCGCGGTGCCGGCGAAGTCGATCTCGAAGCCGACGGTGAAGCCGCCGCCCGGCGCCAGGGAGGCGCTGCGGTGCGGTTCGGAGACGGCGACCTCGCTGAGGATGCGTAGGGCGCGCCGCGGGCTCGACTGCGCCGCGACGCCGGCGCATTCGATGAGGAACACGAAGGGCGCTGCGCTGCCGTCCATGATCGGCACTTCGGGGCCATTCAGCTCGACGACCGCGTTATCGATGCCGCAGGCGCTGAAGGCTGACATCAGGTGCTCGATGGTGGCGATCTGATTGCCCTTGGAGTTCACCAGGGTGGTGCACAGCGGGGTCTCGATGGCGTTGCACCACAGGGCCTGCACCTCGACGCCGCCGGCGGCGTCGGTGCGGCGGAACACGATGCCAGTATCCGCCTCGGCGGGATGCAGCACCATGTTCACCTTGGCGCCGCTGTGCAGCGCCACGCCGGAACAATGAATCGAGTTCTTGAGGGTCTGCTGGCGGACGATCTTGCCTGCCGCAGTGCTGTCTACTGCCATGATATCCGTCTCAATCGCAAAAAGATGCTCGTCAGCCGAAACAAAATTACCAAAACCAAGTATCCCGCCGTGCCGTGCTGTCGTATTTATTTGGCGCAGGGGCGCATTATTCTATCCCGCAACGCCAGCGACCGTTTTGCCGGGAACCCCCCAATCAAAAACGCACTAACAAGTAGGGGGACTATAAGTAGTCCCCCTCAAGTGCTCAAATCACTCTTTGTTACAATATGTTACCGCGCTGCAATGGGCCTCGGCGCCAGTGCAGCGCGGTAGCTCATATCAGTTGGCCTGTCAGTTGGCCTGGCGGCGCAGGAAAGCCGGAATATCCAGCAGGTCCTCCTCCGCCTGGCTGTGGCCGATGCGCTCGGCCGGGTCGAGGGCGAGACGCGCCTGGGTGGTGCCTCCGGTTGCCCCGGGGGCCGCCCCAGAGGCCGCACGGCTGGCCGCGGGCTGAGCCGCGGCCTGACGCTCCGGCTGG
>DATCXZ010000180.1:0-16196 GCA_036570545.1 Kiloniellaceae bacterium | reverse complement strand
CAGGCCGTAGCCCCTCGGCATCATCGATGGTCTGAAGGCGCAAGTCGGGGTCCCTGGATTGCCGTGACGCGAAATCGCTGGGCCATCCTGCGCCGGGAAGGTAAGGGGATGGTAAACGGCCGGTCGCCGTATCGGCTTGGCCCGAGCCGGGGCCGTCCGCCCCGGGCCGCAGACAACGAGAAGAGGTCCAATGCGTTTGAACATCATCATTACCAGCACGCGTCCGGGCCGGGTCGGCCCGGCAGTCGGCCGCTGGTTCCACGCCTTCGCCCAGTCCGAAGGCAGCTTCGATGCCCGGCTGGTCGATCTCGCCGATTTCGCGCTGCCGGTCTACGACGAGCCGCACCACCCGCGGCTCGGAAAGTACCAGCACGAGCACACCCGCCGCTGGAGCGAGAGCGTCGCTGCGGCCGATGCCTTCGCCTTGGTGACCCCGGAGTATAACTTCGGCCCGACACCGGCGCTGCTGAACGCCCTGAACTACGTCTACACAGAGTGGAACTACAAGCCGGCGGCCTTCGTCAGCTACGGCGGCGTTTCGGGCGGCATCCGCGCCGTCCAGTTGACCAAGCCGGTTCTCTGCACCCTGAAGCTGGTGCCCATCCTCGAGCAGGTCATGGTGCCGATGGTAGCGCAGCACCTGAAGGACGGTGTGTTCGAGGCGAAGGAGCCGCATCTCGGAAGCGCGAAGGCGCTGCTGCCCGAGTTGAGGCGCTGGGCCGAAGCCCTCGCGCCGCTGCGGCGACCAGCGGCCTGAGGCACAGGTCCGAAAGAAAGCGGTGGCCCGAAAGGTCGGGCCACCGCAGTCGGGTCAGGGCAGTCGGGTCAGGAAAGTCAGCCGATGGGGTTGATCTCGTCGACCAGGCGCAGGAGGTCGGCCATGTGGAAGGTGCCGGCCGTCTGCGAGGGCAGCGTCGGCGTCCAGTCGGTCCCCTTCTGCCAGAGGTAGGACTCGTGGTCGCCGTGGACCAGGCCGACCAGCACCTCGGCGACGATGGTCGCGCCGACCGGACCGAGCCTCTTGCCGTCTTCCCGGACCTGCGCCTCTTTCAGGATGTAGTACCAGAGCGGCGTTGCCTCGTGCAGGCCCTGCTCCTTCGCCACCTCGCCGTCCGTGCCGGTCGCAATCTCGTCTGGCGTGAGCGGGTTGGCGACACCGATCTCCTCGGCGACCGCCTGGCCCGACGGCAGTTGCAGCATGACGCCGCGCTTGAGGTTGCGGAAGGCAAGGTCGCCGCCACCGTTGGGCAGGCTGTGCAGCTCGGCGACCAGACGCGGGTCGATCTTGCGCGACAGGTTGAAGGTGAAGTCCGGCGTGCCGGCGGGCGTGTCCAGCTCGTGGAAACGGCGCCAGTCGATGATCCAGTTGCTGGGCAGTTGCGAAACCGGCAGCGGTGCTGTCGGCTGCTCCGGCGCCAGATCGCCGATGATCTGGCCGGAGAGTCCCGTAAAGCCGAACAGTAGGTCGAAGCCGATATCCGGAAACACGCGGTTGTGGCTGTAGGTCTGGCGCACCATGCTGTGCCCGAAGCGGTAGGCCGCCACCGAGAACTCGACCGGCATGTAGGGCGTCTTCCTGAAGCGATAGTGCTTGCGCCCGTCATGCAGGATGCGTGCGACGGTGCCCTCCCCGCAGAGCCGCTCGACGAAGTCGTGCAGGATCATCCATTGGTAGTGCCACATCACCGTCTGGCGTGCCTTGGCGAAGAGTTCCCCCTGCCCCGTACCCTCGGCCGCGAGCATGTCGCAGACCGTGTTGTGAAACTTCATAAAGGTCAGGTGGGTCTGCGCGACCAGCAGGTTCTCGTCGTTGCGCGGGTCGCCGATCAGCGCCATGCCGTGCGGGCCCCGCGGCAGGTCGTTCTCAAAGTCGCCCTGAACGTTGCC
The DNA here is from genome assembly GCA_036570545.1 of Kiloniellaceae bacterium. GTDB lineage: Bacteria > Pseudomonadota > Alphaproteobacteria > Kiloniellales > Kiloniellaceae > Pelagibius. The sequence goes on along the minus strand of DATCXZ010000180.1, from coordinate 14,309 downwards.
GAAAGGAACCGTGATGTTCTTGCCGATCAGCAGCTTCGGGCCGACCATGCTCGGCTCCTCGGGATTGCGCGCGTAGAGATGCGGCGAGCCGTCGGGGCCGAGGCCGTAGATGCTATCCAGGTCGAGGGCCGGCGTGCGGAAGTTCTCCAGCCCCAGCGGATCCCGCTTCTTGTCGGACAGCGACGTCAAGTCGAGGGTAATGTCGTGGTCGACGAATTGGCCGAGATAGGTGAAGCCGGCGGGAATGTTGTCGTTCCCGAGCGTGCCGTCGTCGGGATTGGGATCGAGCATCGCCGCCGCCAGCGCCTGCAGCTTGCTGTCGGGAACATCGAGCGGCGGCAGGTGCGCGAACATGCGCCCGAACATGCCGGGATCGCCATGTCCCGCGAGCTGCTTCAGCGCCGCGTTGGTCGGCTTGCGCCCCCCGGTGCCATGGCCGGGGCACATGTTCACGCCGCTTTTCTCATAGTCCGGAAGCTTGATCTTGACGTCGTCAGGCATCGGTCGCTCTCCTGATAGTGGAATTGCACGTCGCGTGAATTGCCTCCAACCGCCAAATCATTGAACAGCATGAGCCGACGGGTTCTACTTCCCCTGTAGAACAGAATTACACTAAATCCAGGATATGATTTGGTCACCGGCAACGAGTCGGTAGATCAGCACTCGTTTGGATCTGGCTAATCCCAAAAAGAGGGAAGCCGTTAGTTGAACAAGCGCCGGCCGCACTTTAATTCGGCTGACACAGCCGTCCTGTCCGCGAAAGGTAAGCGAAAGGTAAACGAGGCAGGCCTGCCCCCGGCGGCCGAGCCTCAGGGTCTTCACCCGTCGTTAAAGGGAACGGGGATAGGATTGAGCCACTTGCGCTGCCGCTGTCGCAGCGCACCGAGGCGTCGGCCCCGAGGCTTTTCGTGAACGCTCCTGATTCAGGCGATCTCAGCGCCAACTCGATCACGGCAGAATGCTTTCTGGAGCAGGTCGACGACCAGCGGCTGAACGACACCTACCGCTATTGGGATGGGCTGCGCGGCAAGCGGTTTGCGCCCTCCTACGCCCAGATAGATCCTGTCAATATTCCAAAGCTGCTCCGCTATCTGCTGGTGACCGAAATCGAGCGGACGGCGCGCGGCCGCCGTTACCGCTATCGCCTGTGCGGAACCGAGGTGGAGGAGCACTTCGGCATCGCCATGCGCGGGCAGTACATCGACACCATGATGCAAGGCAGCTACCGCGCCTACATCGAGAGCCTCTACAACCGTCTCGTCGATCAGCGCAGTCCGATCTATTCAGTCAGCACCTACGATCAGCGGCTGCTCCACACCAAGCGCCTGATGCTTCCGCTGAGCAGCGACGGGCAGCAAGTGGACATGGTGCTGTCGGCGCAGGTTTTCATCCGCTCTGCCGGACCACCGAACACGGTGCTCTCGGTCCAGGCAGACTTCGAGCCGCAGATCGAACGCCTCGGCGGCGAATAGCCGGCGCGCACGCGGCCGGCTCACCGCTTCTTCATCGCCGCCCAGTCGTCCTCGCTCAGCGCCTCCATGAGCGAGAACTGGCCGGCGCCCTTCAGCCACTCGCCGCCGTCGATGACCACAACCTCGCCGTTCACGTAGGCCGAGCCGTCGGCCAGCAGGAAGGCGGCGAGGTCGGCCAGTTCGCGGTGCTCGCCGACGCGTCCCAGCGGGATCTTGCTCATCCAGGCGCGGTCCATCGCCTCGTTGGGCACCAGGCGCCGCCAGGCACCCTCGGTCGGAAAGGGTCCCGGCGCGATGGCGTTGAGGCGGATGCCGCGCCCGCCCCACTCCACCGCCAGCGAGCGGGTCATCGCCAGCACCCCCGCCTTGGCCATGGCCGAGGGCACCACGTAGGGCGAGCCGGTTTCGGCGTAGGTGGCGATGACGGAGAGCACGTTGCCCCTGCGCTGCTCGGCCAGCCAGCGCCTGCCGCAGGCGAGGGTCACGTAGGCGGTGCCGTGCATGACAATGGCGAGCACTGCGTCGACCGCCCGCGGCGACAGGGTCTCGCTGCGGGCGAGGAAGTTGCCGGCGGCGTTGTTCACCAGGCAGTCCAACGGCCCCTCCTCCCAGACCGCCGTCACCAGCCGGTCGACCTCGGCAGCGTCGCGCAGGTCGCAGGAAATCGCGCGGCTGCGGCCGGGGAAGTCGGCGTCGAACTCGGCCCGCGTCTCCTCGAGCACGTTCTGGCGCCGCCCGCAGATGACGAGCTGCGCGCCGAGCTCCAGCACGCGCCGGCCCATCGACTTGCCGAGGCCGGTGCCGCCACCGGTGATCAGGATGCGCTTGCCCTTCAGGAGATCGCTCTGGAACATGGAGAGCCCTTTATCACGTCTTGCCGTCACGAGTTAGTACCGCCCCCGCGCCGCCTTGGCTATGGTGGTGCGAACGAAGAAGCGGAAATGGGAGGAGCCATGCTACCGCAGGCGCCGAGCTACGAGGAGCTGACAGCGCGATTCCGCTGGCAGGTGCCCGAGCACTACAACATCGGAGTCGACGCCTGCGACCGGTGGGCCGACACGGATCGTCTGGCGCTCATCCATCTCGACGCCGACGGCCGCGAGGCGCGCTACAGCTTTCGCGATCTCCAGCGCCTCTCCAACCGCTGTGCCAACGTGCTGGAGGCCCAGGGCATCGAACAAGGAGACCGCGTCGCCATCCTGCTGGCCCAGGGCGTGGAGACCGCCATCGCCCATCTCGCCACCTACAAGCTCGGCGCCATCGCGGTGCCGCTGTTCACACTGTTCGGTGCCGAGGCGCTGGAATATCGCCTCGCCAATTCCGGCGCCCGCATCGTGATCACCGACCAGGGCGGCCTTGCCAAGCTCGCCGAGATTCGCGACCGGCTGCCGGCGCTGGAGAATATCGTCTCCATCGACGGCGGGGAGGCTCTGGACTGGCAGCAACTGCTGGAACGTGCCTCCGACGGCTTCCTGCCCGTCGACACCCTGGCCAACGACCCGGCGCTCATCATCTATACCTCCGGCACCACTGGGCCGCCGAAGGGGGCACTGCACGCGCACCGCGTCTTGCTCGGCCATCTGCCCGGCGTCGAGATGCCGCAGTCCTTCTTCCCGCAGCCGGGCGACCTGTTCTGGACGCCGGCCGATTGGGCCTGGATCGGCGGGCTCTTGGATGTTTTGCTTCCCGCTTGGCACCACGGCGTGCCGGTGGTGGCGCGCCGCCTTCCCAAGTTCGATCCGGAGCAGGCGTTCAAGCTGCTCGCCGACCTCGGCGTCCGCAACGCCTTCCTGCCGCCGACCGCGCTGAAGATCATGCGCAGCGTGGAGCGCCCGGCGAAGACCCGGCTGCGCTCCATCGGTAGCGGCGGCGAGACCCTCGGCGCCGAGATGCTGGAATGGTCGCGGGAGACCTTCGGCGTCACGGTGAACGAGTTTTACGGCCAGACCGAATGCAACCTCGTGGTCTCCAACTGCGCGGAGATCATGCCGGTGAAGCCCGGCTCCATGGGCCGGCCGGTACCCGGCCACCGGGTCGCGGTGGTCGACGACGAAGGCAATGAGCTACCGGCAGGCGCTGCCGGCACCATCGCCGTCCGCCGGCCCGATCCGGTGATGTTTCTCGAATACTGGCGCAATCCGGAGGCCACGGCCGCCAAGTTCCGCGGCGACTGGCTGATGACCGGCGACCAGGGCAGCCTGGACGACGAGGGTTACCTGCGCTTCGTCGGCCGCGACGACGACGTCATCACGTCGGGCGGCTACCGCATCGGCCCGGGCGAGATCGAGGACTGCCTCTTGAAGCATCCAGCCGTGGCGATGGCCGCCGCGGTCGGTGTGCCCGACCCCGTCCGCACCGAGCGGGTCAAGGCCTTCCTCGTGCTGAAGGAGGGCCGCCGCGGCGACGAGACCCTGGTGCGCGAGATCCAGGACTTTGTGAAGACACGCCTCGCCGCCCACGAGTACCCCCGCGAGGTCGCCTTCGTCGACGCCCTCCCCCTGACTGCCACCGGCAAGGTTATCCGCAAGGCGCTGCGGGAGCAGAATCCCGATTGACCTCGTGCTTCGAGACGCCCGCTGCGCGGGCTCCTCAGCATGAGGTCAATCTATTACCTCACCCTGAGGAACGATCCGCAGGATCGTGTCTCGAAGGGTAAAGCGAGCGCTGCTACTGCGGCGTCGGGCGCAGCACGCCGTTCTCGTCACGGCGCAGCGGGTGTGGCTGCTTGGGCAGCGGCGCGCCGGGCGCGTCGATGACCGAGACGCCGTGCGGCCAGTCCGCGGGCGCGATGGCGATGTAGCGCGCATAGCCGCCGACGCCGCCCAGCGGCTTGGCAAAGCCGATGGCGATGAGAGCCCCCGCCTCCGGCACCTTGTCCAGGTTGGCGACGCCTTCAGCCTGGGCGAAGTGGTTGTGCATCAGCCAGTACTCGCCTTCGAGGGTGGGCGTCGTGTCGGTGTCCAGCGCCTCGTGGCCGTGGAACAGGATCTTGCGCTCGAGGTGCAGGTATTTCAGCGCGTCGAGCCTGACGCCCGGGAAGGGCGCCTTGGCGAAGTTCTCGAGATCGTCCCAGTTTTTGTACCAGTCGGAGCGAAACATGACGACCGAGCCCTCCGGCACCGGGCCATGCTCGGCCTCCCAGGCCTTCACGTCGTCGGCGGTCGCCTGGTAGCCGGGATCGGCAGTCGATTTCTCGTGCACGTCGACGACCACCAGCGGGCGCAGCGCCACCGAGGCCGGAATGTCGCTGATGGTGGCGCCGAGCTCGTCCCAGTGCGCCGGCGGGTCGAGCTGCGTGCCGTACTGGTCGGTGGTGAGTTCGTAGGCCGTCGCGACGAAGCCATGCTTCTCGTAGGTGAACGCTTCGCCCGCCTTGGCGAAGTCGCCGAGGTCGTGCCCGGCGACGGCCGGCTTGAACCTGGCCGGCCCGAAGCCGGGCCACACCGGCTGCACGGGCTCGAAGGGATGCGTCAGGTCGATGTACTTGGCGGACTTGAAGGTGTTCTCGTAGAGCTGCCAGAGTGGCAGCTCCTCTGCCGGCGCGGGGCTGATCATCACGCAGAGCGCCGCGGCGGCGAGCAAGCCGCATCGGATGCTGTTCATGGCGAAGTCTCCCTATTCCGTCGTCTCTGCATTCCGTCGTCTCTGTACGAACGGTCGCTTGCGACCCGTGCGCGATCACGATAGCGCAGGAAGGAGACGGGACAGAAGTCCCGACTCAGCGGTTCGGATGGGTGGTGAGGATGGCCTGGGCATCGGCGCGCAGCGACTTTGAGGTCATCACCACCACCTCATAGCGAAAATGACCGCTGCTGGTGCGCCAGGTCTCCTCGCGCTGGTCTATGCCGCGCACGAAGTCCTTCTTGTCGCCGATCTTGTCGAGCGGCAGGCCCTTGCGGCGCACGTAGTCCTCGAACACCAGGGAAACCTGGTCGGCGCTGGCCTGCTGCGCGATGACGCTGCAGGTGTCGTCGGCATAGACCACCAGCGCGAAAAGGCCGGCATCGTTCTCCGCCGACCAGACGTCGCCGCGCTTGCCCGCCAGGAAAGCGCTGGCCTCCTGTGCTACGAACTTGCGGAGCTGCGGCGTCGCCTTAATCCAGGCCCGCAGGTCGGCCGGGTCCTCGACGTGCTTCAGGCAGGACTGTGCGAAGAGACCGACGGCCTCGCGCGCCTGATCCGGCGCCGCTTGCGCCGGCAGAGCCGTGAAGCCGGCCGCCAGGGCCAGGGCGGCAACCGCAACACCTCGCGCACTCGTGAACTGCATGATCGGCCTGTCTTCTCGAGCAAATTCCAAGGCTACGACCCTAGCAGCTCGCAGCGTCCCAGGCGAGAGCCAACACCAGGGCTGGACCGTTACCGACTTCCGCGCTATCAGCGCCGTGCCACCATCACACGTGCCACCATCACACGTGCCGCCATCACACCTGCCACCGTCATAAAGGAATCGCGCCGCCCATGACCAAGGTGATCGACTACTACCTGACCCTGATCTCGCCCTGGGCCTACCTCGGCAGCCGGCGCTTCGCCGAGATCGCCCAGCGCCACGGCGCCAAGGTGCGCGTGAAGCCGGTGAACTTCGGCGAGATCTTCCCGCGCACCGGCGGCCTGCCGCTGGCCAAGCGCGCGCCGGAACGCCAGGCCTATCGCCTGGTGGAGATGAAGCGTTGGAGCGAGCATCTCGGTATCCCCATCCATCTGCAGCCGGCGCACTTCCCCGCTGCCGAGCAGACCGCCGCACGCCTCGTCATCGCAGCCGGCGACAGCGGCGGCGATCCCCTCGCCCTCGCCCAGGCGTTCGGCTGCGCGGTGTGGGAAGAGCAGCGCGACATCGCCGATGCCGCCACCTGTGCGGCCATCGTGCAGGAGACCGGCCACAACTCTGCATTGCTGGACAGGGCCACCGACCCTGAGCTGGCCACGCGCCACGCCGCCCTCACCGACGAGGCGCTTTCCCGCGGCGTCTTCGGGGCACCCAGCTACCTCTATCGTGACGAGATCTTCTGGGGCCAGGATCGCCTGGATTTCCTCGACCGCGCGCTGGGGAAGAGCTGACGTATCCCCCTCATCATTCCCTCAGTCGCCATGCTCCGGCTTGACCGGCTCGGGGGCCGAGGGTGACGAAACTGTGCTGGGAGAACGAAAAAGGGGCCCTCTCAGGCCCCTTTTCCCGGCACCGGCACACCACCGCCTTTAGGCGGTGAGATCGAGGCTTTTCGCCTCCTCCTGAGCCGTTGCATCCTCGGCGAGGCTGGCAATCCGAAGCTGCGCGTCGAGCAGCATCCGGGTGATGGTCTCGCCCTTGTCGTTCTTGCTCACGCTGATCGAGTAGATGGTGAGCCGCGTCTGCAGGCTCTCGGCGTCCTCGGCCAGCCTCTCGCGCAGCGCCGCGAGCTTCTCCTGCACCGTCTGCGAGGGCATGTCCGTTTCGTCGCCAGCGACGACTTCCTCGACCTCGGCGGCGGGCCCGGTCGGCCGGGTGGCCGCCGTCTCGCCGCTGGCCAGGATCTTCGCCGCCAACTCCTGCGGCGTCGCCAGATCGTCGGGGTCGATGACCAGCAGCGGCTGCTGGCCGCCGCCGGCCCCTTGACCGGAGCGGATATCCTGCTCGAACGACAGCTTCGCCAGGCTCACCGACACCTCACCGGTGTCCTGGTTCACCTCGATCGACAGCGACTGGGCGACCAGCGAGGTCGACTGGCTGAAGTCTCCGTTGGAGGACAGCGTGGTCACCTGGCTGAAGGCGGCGAAGGACAGTTCGGCGGTGAAGTTCACGCCTTCCTTCAGTGCGCTCAGCACCGGCTCGACGAAGGCCTTGCTGAAGTTCTGGATCGCGCTGCTGTCGAAGCCGAAGGCCTGCAGCGCCTTGGCGAGGTCGTGGCGGATGGTCTCCAGCGCCTGACGGATGAAGCCACCGGCCGGACCGAGCGCCGAGCCACCCTCGGCGGCCGCGGCATCGCCGGTCTCGTCGTCCTCGGCGGCGACCTGCTCCAGCGCCCGAGCCTCCGGCGAGAACCTCAGGCTGTCGCGGCCCTGGCCGCTGGGGTCGAGCGGGACGGGCTCCGCCCGCCGGCGAGCCGCCTCTTCGGCCGCCGCGGCAGACTGGCCGCGCTGGAACAGGCCTGGAAACAGGCCGGAGATATCTTGCAGCGAGGAAAGCATGCGGGTCCTCCTCCTGAGGCGGCGCGCCGGCCCCTTTTGAGCCCGGCGGGAAAGGCCTGCCTGCCCTCCGCTGCACCGGGACGATCGGATTTGGATGGGATTTTAGGCTTCGAGGGTGAAGAAAATCTTAGCCTGAAGGCCTCCTTCGAAGCGCCAGGCAACCGCAGGCTGCCGGGCCAGGCCCACGCTCCCGCCGGATGGGACGGCCCGCAGGGCGGCACCTCAGGAAAATTGATCGCCTTCGCCGCGCAGCATAAGATGGCGGCCGGCCGTGGCGACGCGGCGGCCGCACTAAGGGGGACCAGCCCCCGTCTGCCCGGGGCCGGCCGGGAGCAGACGGCGCTGGGGACGACATTCGGGGGACTTCTCATCGATGAGCCAAACAGCCAGGCGCGGCGCAGGCGGCCTCTATCTCGAACGGCAGGGCCGCAAGCGCTTTGCCGGCGCCACTCCCGACAGGCTGCGGCCGTGATGTCGTCGCCGCGCAAAGAGCAGGCGCCGCCGACAAGACCTGATTTCTTCTCCAGGGAACGCCTCAAGCAGTGAGCCACAGCGGGCCCCGTCGCAGTCGGCAGGGCCGCCCCGACCGAGAGACTTTTCCTTGCGCGGGCGCTTGCTGACGTGAACAAACAGGAAGCCGAAGTTGCGAAAAATCCTCCTAACCTATGTCACCGTCGTCGAGCGCGTGAACCGCGTCGTCGGGCGCATCACCATGCTCCTGATCTTCGCCATGATGGGCGTGCTGCTGTGGTCCTCCTTCAACAGGACCTTCACCGGCATCCTCTTCGGGCCGTCGTGGTGGCCGCTGGAGGTCTCCCAGTTCCTTATGGTCGCCTACTTCCTGCTCGGCGGCGCCTATTCCATGCAGCTCGGCGATAATGTCCGCATGGACCTGCTCTATGGCGTCTGGTCGGATCGCACGAAAGCTGCCGTCGATGCCGTGACGATCTGCTTCCTGATCTTCTATCTCATCGTGCTGCTCGGCGGCGGCATCTCGAGCACCCAGTACGCCCTGCAGTACAACGAGGTCAGCCCCACGCTGTGGCGGCCGCAGATGGCGCCGATCAAGATCATCATGTGCATCGGCATCTTCCTCATGCTGCTGCAGGCCATCGCCACCCTCATCAAGGACGTGGCGAAGCTGAAGGGCGAGCAGTGGGGCTACCCGGAAACGCCGAGTAGCGACGCCGCCACCGCCGCCAATGGGGGGACGCGCGCATGAGCTACGAACTCATCGCCGTCCTCATGTTCTCATCGATGATGCTGATGCTCTTGACGGGACAGCGGGTCTTCGCCGCCATCGGCTTCGTCGCCGTCGTCGCCGCGCTCGCCCTCTGGGGCACCGGCGGCTCCGAACTCGCTTTCGCTTCGGCCATGAAGCTGATGAAGTGGTATCCGCTGCTGACGCTGCCGCTGTTCATCTACATGGGCTACATGCTGTCGGAGTCCGGCATCGCCACCGACCTCTATCGCATGTTCCACGTCTGGTTCGGCGGCCTCAGGGGTGGCCTCGCCGTCGGCACCATCGGCCTCATGGTGATGATCTCCGCCATGAACGGCCTCAGCGTCGCCGGTATGGCCATCGGCACCACCATCGCGCTGCCCGAACTGCTGCGCCGCGGCTACGATAAAATCATGGTCACCGGCGTCATCCAGGCCGGATCGACGCTCGGCATCCTGGTGCCGCCCAGCGTGGTGCTGGTGCTCTACGGCATGATCGCGCGCCAGCCGGTGGGCCAGCTCTGGCTCGCCGGCGTATTCCCCGGCCTCATGATGGCCGGCCTGTTCATTCTCTACATCGTCGTCCGCTGCTGGATCCAGCCGAACCTCGGCCCGGTGCTGCCGAAGGAGGACCGCGACCTGCCGTGGCCGGAGAAAATCGCCCTGCTGCGCGCCGGCCTGCTGCCGCTGCTCATCTTCTTCTCGATGACCGGCCTCTTTCTTCTCGGCTACACCAACCTCACCGAGAGCTCGGCCGTCGGCGCCCTGACCTCGACCCTGGCCGCCATCTACAAGCGGCGCCTGACCATGCGGGTGCTGGAGGAAACCCTGCGCAAGACGCTGGGCATCTCCTGCATGTTCATGTGGATCATCCTGGCGGCGCTGTGCTTCGGCGCGGTGTTCGACGGGCTCGGCGCGGTGAATGCCATCGAGGGCTTCTTCGTCGACCGCCTGGGCCTGACACCCTGGGAGATCCTCATCCTCATGCAGCTCAGCTACCTGATCATGGGAACCTTCCTCGACGACACCGCCATGCTGGTCATCGTCGCGCCGCTCTACGTGCCGCTGGTGGAGCTGCTCGGCTTCGATCTCATCTGGTACGGCATCCTCTACACCATCACCTGCCAGATCGCCTACATGACGCCGCCCTTCGGCTACAACCTCTTCCTGATGCGCGCCATGGCACCCAAGGAGGTGACGATCTTCGACATCTACCGCTCGATCATACCCTTCGTGCTGGTGATGCTGATCGGCCTGACGCTCGTCATGGCCTTCCCGCAGATCGCGCTCTGGCTGCCGCAGCTTTACAGGCTGCAGGGGTAGAGTTCGACGCTCTCAAACTGTCATCCCGGCCAGGCGAGCGCCCCTTCGCTTTATTGGGGGAGCGCGAGCCGGATCCATGGCAGAGGCCGGGCGCGCCTACCCAGGCAGGTGGCAGACCACCTCGATGTTGTGGCCGTCGGGGTCGAGCACGAAGGCGCCGTAGTAGTTAGGGTGGTAGTGCGGCCGGAGGCCCGGCTTGCCGTTGTCGCGTCCGCCGGCTGCCAGCGCCGCCTTGTGGAAGGCGTCGACCACGTCCCGGCTCGGCGCGGTGAAGGCGACGTGCAGCGCGCCGTTGAGGTGCCCCCCGGTGCCGATCCAGAACTCCGGGTGGTCGCGACCGAAGCCGCAGTGCGCCTCGTTGCCGGTCTGCTCGGCCGTCACCTCGAGCAGCAGCTTTATGCCGAGCGGCGCCAGCGCCTGCTCATAGAACGCCCTGGAACGCGCGATGTCGGTCACGGCAAAGCCGATGTGGTCGAGAATTCCCATGCCTGCTTCCCTCCCTTGCGCCCGGCAACCCTAACCTGCAACCGCGGCGGCGGCAAAGCGCCGGCTGCATGGCGGCCCCGCCGCTTTCGCCCATTGACCCTGTCAGGGTTTTTTGCCTCACTGCCGCCTTTCCACCTGCCGCCCGGTTCCGCCCGGGGCGCCCACTTGCCGAGGTTCCCTCTCATGCCTTCCGCCGCTTCGCTCGACCAACTCCAGACCCTGTCCGAGAACCTGAAGGGCAACTGGAACTATCCGACCCAGATGATCTTCGGGCCCGGCCGCATCAGGAACCTTGCGCAGGCCTGCAGGAACCTCGGCATGAAGCGGCCGCTGTTGGTCACCGATCCCGGCCTGGCCGGGCTGCCCATGGTGAAGGAAGTCCTTGCCACCAACGAGGCCGCAGGGCTGCCGACCGGCCTGTTCTCCGCCGTGAAGCCGAACCCGGTCGGCAAGAATGTCGACGACGGCGTCGCCGCCTACAAGGCCGGCGGCCACGACGGCATCATCGCCTTCGGCGGCGGCTCTGGCCTCGACTGTGCCAAGGCCATCGCGCTCATGGCCGGCCAGAAGCGCCCGCTGTTCGACTTCGAGGACAAGGGCGACAACTGGAAGCGCGTCGACCCCGAAGGCGTCGCCCCTATCGTCGCCGTGCCGACCACCGCCGGCACCGGCTCGGAGGTCGGCCGCGCCTCGGTCATCGTCGACGAGGCGACCCACATCAAGAAAATCATCTTCCATCCGAAGATGCTGCCGGCGACCGTGATTTCCGACCCCGAGCTCACCGTCGGCCTGCCGCCGCACATCACCGCGGCGACCGGCATGGACGCGCTGGCCCACTGCATCGAGGCCTACTGCGCGCCGGGCTACCACCCCATGGCCGAGGGCATCGCGGTCGAGGGCATGCGCCTGGTGAAGGAGTGGCTGCCGAAAGCGGTGACGGACGGCAAGGATCTCGCCGCCCGCGCTCACATGCTGGCGGCAGCCTCCATGGGCGCCACCGCGTTCCAGAAGGGCCTCGGCGCCATCCACTCGCTGAGCCACCCGGTGGGCGCGCTCTACGACACCCATCACGGCCTCACCAACGCCGTCTTCATGCCCTACGTGCTGGCCTTCAACCGGCCAGCCATCGAGGACCGGCTGGTGCGCCTTGCCGCCTGGCTCGGCCTGAAGAATCCCTCCTTCAATGCCGTGCAGGACTGGGTGCTGGCGCTGCGCGAGGAGTTGAAGATCCCAGCCAAGCTCGACGGCCTCGGCGTCGATGGCGCGCGCATCGACGAGATCGCCGCCATGGCCGCGGAGGATCCGACGGCGCCGACCAATCCCATCCCCGCCGGCGTGCCGGAGATGCGCCAGATGTTCGAGGCGGCCCTGGAGGGCCGGCTGTAGCTTTCGCACAAAATGCAGCCGGGCAAGATTCTTGCCGGCGAAAAGCCAAGGGCGTCGCTTCCGAACAGGAGGCGGCGCCCTTTTCTAACGATGCGTCTATTTTGACGATCGCTGGATCTTCTTGTTGATTACTTAAGTTGGACAGCCGAGCCTTGGCGGAAGAGCACGACTTGCTGTGAAGAGCAAGCATCGCCATGGGGCGCATTGCGCGAGGTTGCCATGCCCGTTTTCGAGCACCGGGAATTCGACGGCCACGAGCAGGTCGTCTTCTGTCACGATCCCCTGAGCGGCCTGAAGGCCATCATCGCCATTCACAACACGAGCCGCGGCCCCGCCCTCGGCGGCTGCCGCATGTGGCCTTATGCCAGCGAGGCCGAGGCGCTGACCGACGTGCTGCGTCTTTCGCGCGGCATGACCTACAAGTCGGCGCTTGCGGGGCTTTCCTATGGCGGCGGCAAGTCGGTCGTGATCGGCGATCCGCGCCGCGACAAGTCGGAAGCCCTGTTCCGCGCCATGGGCCGCGCCGTCGACAGCCTCGGCGGGCGCTACACCGTGGCGGAGGATGTCGGCATCTCGGTTCCCGATGTCGAGATCATGGCGCGCGAGACCACGCACACCGCCGGCACCTGCGCGGGCGGCGCCGGCGATCCCTCTCCCGCCACCGCCTACGGCGTCTACAGGGGCATGAAGGCGGCCGCGCAGCACCGCCTCGGCGTCGCGAGCCTCAAGGGACTGCGCATCGCCGTGCAGGGCGTCGGCCATGTCGGCTACTACCTCTGCCGCCATCTTGCTGCCGAAGGCGCCGAACTCATCGTCGCCGACATCGCGGCGGACTGCCTCGACCGCGCCCGGCGCGAGTTCGACGCCCACGTCGTGGCGCCGGATGCCATCGCCGCCGCCGCTGTCGATATCTACGCGCCCTGCGCGCTCGGCGCCGCCATCGACGACGCCTCGCTGCCCCAGATCAAGGCGAAGATCGTCGCCGGCTCCGCCAACAACCAGCTTGCCGAGCCGCGCCACGGCGAGGCGCTGCGCCAGCGCGGCATCCTCTATGCGCCGGACTACGTGATCAACGCCGGCGGCATCGTCTTCATCAGCCACGAGGGCCCCGGCTTCGACGCGGCCAAAGCCTTCGCCCACGTCGCCAAGATCCACGACACGCTGCTGGAGATCTTCCGCCGCGCCGATGCGGCGAAGCTCGCCACCTCCGAAGCCGCCGATCGCCTCGCCGAGGAGCGCTTCAGGAAGCCGACGGAGAAGCAGACGGCAGCGGCGTAGTTCGGGACAGATCGCATCGCTCTCGCCACTTCCCCCGCTGTCATTGCCGGACTTGTCTCGGCAACCCATCGTGCAACCAGACCGGCACCCAGCCGGTGGAAGGCAAAGCCTTTCTTCTGAGATCGGAACGGCCTTAAATGCCGTTGCGCAGAACTGTTTTCGGGGGCGTGGGGCTGTGATACGAAGGCGCGGCGCATTGGCGATGACACTCGGGGCTTTGGTCGCCGTTACAGGGTTCATGGACCAAGGTATAATTGCGACAAGGGCGGCCGTCGAGTTGCCCGTCCGTGCCCTCAAAATCACGCTCTCAAAGAGCGCCCGCGAGGAATTCGTGGCTCAGATCAAAAAATTTGCCGATGAGCATGCCTTTGAGATCCGCGTGTCTCAAAGCACGCCGGATCCAGACGATACCCTCGTTCATATGTGGCGAGCAGATGCAAAAATGCTGGTCGTCCATGTACGCGACACGCGCGCACAAGATCTCAGGTATGATGTTGGGATCTACACGAACGGCGAACAGCCCTTGTCAATGACGACTGTGGATCAGCTTGTCGATGGCCTCAGACTGTCGGTCCAGCCCATACCGAGCGCAACGTTCACCATCATGAAGTGAACATGCGCGATGGCCGCGGACGGAGTCGGCGACGTCGCTGCCCCTCACCCAGCTTCGTCTAAGCTCGGCTCTCTCCCACGGAGGGGAGAGGGTTTTTCTTAGCGCGCGTTCCCTTCCTGCAACGACATGAGCGACGCGTTGCCGCCGGCGGCGGTGGTGTCGACCGACAGCGTCTTCTCGGTCGCGAAGCGGTGCAGGTAGCGCGGGCCGCCGGCCTTGGGGCCGGTGCCGGAGAGGCCCTGGCCGCCGAAGGGCTGCACGCCGACCACGGCGCCGATCATGTTGCGGTTCACGTAGGTGTTGCCGACCGGCAGGCGGCGGTAGACCTGCTCCACCGTCGAATCGATGCGGCTGTGCACGCCGAGCGT
>DATCXZ010000179.1:0-1827 GCA_036570545.1 Kiloniellaceae bacterium | reverse complement strand
TCCCGTCCCGGCGGGGCACCGCGTGAAAGACGCGGACGACGCCGCCGACGCCGCCCGCGAACTGGGCTTCCCGGTCGCGCTGAAAGCGCTCGGGCTCGCCCATAAGACCGAGGCCGGCGCCGTGCGCCTCGGCCTCTCGACGCCGGAGGCCGTGCGCGCCGCCGCCGGCGAGATGGCGGGAATCGGCAAGGGACTCTATGTCGAGCGCATGGTCACAGCGCCGCTGGCGGAGCTTCTCGTCGGCATCACCCGCGACCCGCCGTTCGGCCTGGTGATGACCCTCGGCAGCGGCGGAGAGCTGGTCGAGATGCTGCGCGACACCGCGACCCTGCTGTTGCCGGCGACGCGCAGCGAGATCGAGGCCGCCCTGCTCGGCCTGCGTTCGGCGCCGCTGCTGCAGGGCTATCGCGGCCGCCCGCGCGGCGACCTCGCGGCCGCCCTCGACGCGATCGAGGCGGTGCAGCGGCTTGCGCTCGGCGAGACGGTCCCTATCGTGGAGCTGGAGATCAATCCGCTCATCGTAGCAGCCGAGGGCTGCGGCGCTTTTGCCGCCGACGCGCTCATCGTCCGGAGGTGCAATTCCGATGTCTGATCCCAACCCCGACGTCGTTCGCAGCAACCGCCGCGGCGCCATCCTGGAAGTCACGCTCGACCGGCCGAAGGCCAATGCCATCGACCTCGCGACCAGCCGGCTCTTGGGCAAGACCTTCAAGGACTTCCGCGACGATCCCGAGCTGCGCGTCGCCATTGTCACCACGGCGGGGGACAGGTTCTTCTCCGCCGGCTGGGACCTGAAGGCGGCGGCTGGCGGCGACGCCGTCGACGGCGACTACGGTGTCGGCGGCTTCGGCGGCCTGCAGGAGCTGCGCGACCTCAACAAGCCGGTGATCGCTGCGGTCAGCGGCATGGCGGTGGGCGGCGGCTTCGAGCTGGCGCTGTCCGCGGACCTCATCCTCGCCGCAGAGCATTCCAGCTTCGCGCTGCCGGAGATCCGCGCCGGCACCCTCGCCGATGCGGCCACCGTGAAGCTGCCCAAGCGCATCCCCTACCACATCGCCATGGACCTGCTGCTCACAGGCCGCTGGATGGACGCGCAGGAAGCGCACCGCTGGGGCCTGGTGAACGAGATCCTGCCGAAAGAGAAGCTGATGGAGCGTGCCTGGGCGCTGGCGGAGATGCTCGCCTCCGGCCCGCCCCTGGTGTTCGCCGCCATCAAGGAGGTGGCGCGCGCGGCCGAGGCGATGACCTTCCAGGACGCCATGAACCGGATCACCAAGCGGCAATTCGCCACCGTCGACGCTCTTTACGACAGCGAGGACCAGATGGAAGGCTTCCGCGCCTTCGCCGAGAAGCGCGATCCGGTATGGAAGGGGCGCTGACATGAGCGCGCCGAAACCGACGGAACCGGGCATCCTCGCCTTCATTGCCGAGGTCGACAGCCACTATCCGCCGAAGTCGGTCGAGGCGCCGATCGAGAAGCAGCGGGAGCGCTACGACGCCCTCTGCCGCGGCTTCGACGCACCGCTGCCCGCCGGCATGATGGTCACCGACGAGACGGCGCCGCACCCGGACGGCACGGTGCCGCTGCGCCGCTACCGCCCGGCCGGCGATGGCCGCGAGGCGCGGATCGTCTACTTCCACGGCGGTGGCTTCGTCGTCGGTGGCTTGCACAGCCACAACGCCATCTGTGCCGAACTCGCCGAGGCCGCCGGCGCGGAGTTGGTGGCGACCGACTACCGCCTGGCGCCGGAGCATCGCTTTCCCCTGGCGCTCACCGACTGCCTCGCCGCCGTGCGCGCGCAGGGCGCGCGGCCGCTGGTGGTGGCC
>DATCXZ010000178.1:0-4964 GCA_036570545.1 Kiloniellaceae bacterium | reverse complement strand
GCTCAAATCCGGCGCCCTGCGGAACCAGGAACGAGCCATTCACCGTGGTCAGCGGCTGCGGATCGGAGAGGTAACGCGGATGTCGCCCGCCGGCAGGCCGGCGAAGTCCTGGTGATAGCACAGGCCGAGGCTCTGCTCCTGGATGACTACATTGGGGCAGCAGAAGCCGACCTGCGGCAAGGCCGCCAGCGACACCGGCCAGTTGGGGCAGTGCGGCGCCACCGCCGCGTCGTAGATCTCGGCTACCGCTTTGGGTCAACTTGAGGCCTCACCCCGCCGGCGCCTACCTAATAAACATCTGAAATGACTCGAAAGCTGTGACCTGCTCCCCTTTGGTCCCTCACCGATAGTGAGAGTCCTGGGTTGTTCATAGCGCTTCCGCCGGCTCGATGGTAGCGGGCGACCGGCGGAGCTGGTCGGGGTTGCGCAGCCGGTCGCCCGCGGACCGTCTATGCGCTGCCTCGGGGGTGAGGCCGCCGTGGGCCGAGTGTGGCCGCACCTGGTTGTAGTCCTGCCGCCATCGCTCGATGACGCTGCGTGCCTCGTCGAGGCTCGTGAACACCTCCTCGTTCAGGCATTCGTCCCGGAACCTGCCGTTGAAGCTCTCCACGAAGGCGTTCTGGGTCGGCTTCCCAGGGGCGATGTAGTGCCATTCCACGCTCCTGCGGTTGGTCCACTCCAGCACTGCCCGCGAGGTCAGTTCCGGCCCGTTGTCGGAGACGATCGTCGCCGGCCGGCCGCGGCGGGCAATCAGCGCATCCAGCTCCCGCACGACCCGGGCGCCGCCGATCGAGGTGTCGACCGTAAGAACCAGCGCCTCGCGCGTGAAATCGTCGACCACCGCCAGCACCCGGAACCGCCGGCCCCAGGCCAGCGCGTCGGCCACGAAGTCGAGCGACCAGCGCTGGTTCGGCCCCTGCGGGAGCGCCATCGGCGCCCTTGTGCCGGTGGCCCGCTTGCGGCCGCGCCGGCGCCGCACCGCCAGCCCTTCCTCGCGATACAGCCGTAGCAGCTTCTTGTGGTTCATGGTTATGCCCTCCCGCGCCAGCAGGATACCCAGCCGGCGGTAGCCGAACCGGCGCCGCTCGCCGGCCAGCTCGCACAGCCGCTGGCGGACCGCCTGCGCATCCGCCGTTGCCTCGCGCCGCACCGTCTTCGGATCCACCTCGATCAAGCGACGCTGACGGCGGCCGTCGCCGCGCTGGCCGAGGGACGGCGACGATGATCCCGGTTCCCTCTGGCGTGCGGGTGTGGCTGGCGACCGGCTACACCAATATGCGCAAGGGCTTCCCGTCCCTGTCGCTGCAGGTGCAGGAGGTGCTGCGGCGGGACCCGTTGAGTGGCCATCTGTTCTCCGCAGTTCGACCTCTGCGCGGCCGAGTGCGTGGGCCTGGACGGGCGTGCTATCCGCAAGATGGTGGCATCGGCTCTGGCAAGCAGCCCGCAGACCGCCATGAACCCCGAGCGCGTCACTGTGGAAGACTTGCTTGCAGCAGCGCGCATGGCCAAGGCTGGCCGCATCCAGGGAGGTCAGCGGCCATGACGACCGTCGCCCGCCGAACGTTCAGCAGCACACCCCAGCGTGATGCGCACCAGACTTGGACCGCGATCGTCGACCTGCTGACCCAGGGCAACACGGGGGCAGCACGCAGCGATCTGCTGGCCGTCTCCGGCGTCGCGGCGAGCGTGATCGCAGACCAGGCGCCCAAAGACGCACCTATTGTCGTCACCTGCGATGGCCCGCGAACGCGCATCTACTGCCTCTATGACGACGATGCGCTCGACGGAGCCGACGCCAATGAGGACCTGCTAGGCTTCGATCCGCTCAAGGGCGACTGGCGCCTATCGCTTCCCTGTCTGTCCGAGGACCTCGCTTGGGTGCAGGGCGCGTTGAAGAGGCACAGCAGCCGCGTCACGGCGCGCGATCTGGCTACTGCGGCATCAAGCGACGACTCCGCGGGTAAAGCAAAGGAGCAGTCCCTCGTTTTTGATCCGAAAGGCTTCCTCGGCTCATGACCATCGTTGCCGTCAACACCTACACGCACTCCGTTACCTATGTGGCGGACAACATCCTGAAGAGCATGAAGGACATCATCCTGCTCAGCGGCCTGGATCCAACCAACCTGGTCGACGGCTGGGCCAGCAAGATGCGCGCCTTGCAGACGTGGCTGGCATCGCGGCATCTCGACGTCGTCGTGCTCGAGATCTTGAACTCCAAGACTGACGCCCTTATCGGCCGCTGGGACATCGACGTCGTCTATACGACCGGATCCGGCGATGGCGGCTTCTGGACCGACACGGATCAGATCAGACACCATGTGCGCAAGGCGGGTCTGGCGCCCAGTGAGGCAAGATATCGCCTGCTGCTGCAAGTCAGGCCCGGAAGTCCCGATGTCGATGGCTGGGGTGACGCGGAGTACCGGTCTACCAACGGCTTTGTGCGGCACAGCCTCGGTTCGACCATCGAACACAACGGCCTTAGCGGCAGCGCGGCCTACTGGAGGAAAGGCTGATGCTGACCGTCGACGAAGCCTTCCGGAAGTTCAAGAGCCGGCTGGAGCTGAACGAGAAGGAGCAGAAGAACGCCTCCAATCGACATAAGGAGGTACGCGACTACCTCGCAACGAAGTTCAAGATCGACCGCGGTCGCCGTCCCAGTGGAATGCTTGCTCCACCAACCTTGGAAATTCCGAATGTTCTCGTACCAGATCTTCCAAGGCTGCCAGATCATGTAAGTGACGGATCAATCTCGGATCGTCGCCCTCCTCTCCTCGCTGTCGGGAGAGAACCCGCCAAGTCAGTGCGCTAAGCTTTTCGGCAGCGGTTTCCACCGGAGCAATGCAGAGAATTCCCTCTACTTCTGGCGAAGCGCGCTGGGCCTGTGCCACGAAGGATTGAAGTGATCGACCTTCGGCAGAAATCGGTGAGACGCCACACCGGTGGCGTTTAGAGATACCGCTCCGCCTCATCCAGATCCTCGGGCCGGTTCGTGTTGAAGAACGGGTCCAGCGGCCCGGCCGGCGTTTCCACGTCGGGGAACGCAACCTCCACCAGCTTGTAGCGCGCGGTCCAGAGGTCGACCTTGCGGATCTCCTCTTCGACCATTGCGCGCCGCAGGGCATCGCGCAGGGCGACGGGCCAGAGGCCGAACACCGGATGCGTGCGGCCGTGCGTGACGGCGCAGGCCAGGTCGGCGCCACCACCTTGCGAACGGGCGGCCTCTACCGCCGCGACCATGCGCGCCACCATGTCCTCAGGGAAGAACGGCGTGTCGCAGGCAAAGCTCGCCACCCAGGCGGCGCCCGGCGCATTCGCGGCAGCCCACTCCATGCCCGTCAGCACGCCGGCCAGCGGGCCGGCGTAGCCCTCCACCGCATCGGTGGCGACGGGAAGACCGAAGGCGGCGAAACGCGCGGGATCGCCATTGGCGTTCAGCACCAGGGCGCCCACCTGCGGGCCCGCGCGATCGACGATGCGCGCCAGGATCGTCTGGCCGCCAAGCTCGCGCAGGCACTTGTCGCCGCCGCCCATGCGGCGCGAGAGGCCGCCCGCCAGCAGCACGCCGACCACTTGGTTTCTGTTCATTGAGCAGCAACCCGTCAGGCGGCCGTCTTACCTCGTCCTTCGAGACGGCGCTTACGCGCCTCTTCAGGATGAGGCAAGATTTGAAGAAGATCGCCCTCATGCGGAGGAGCGAGCGGTAGCGAGCGTCTCGAAGCATAAGGGAGATCACGAGGCGGGATCATCTCAAGCTGCATCATCGGCGCGGCTGCTCTTGCGCTGGTGGCGCGGGTCCTCGTCCTCCAGCGCGGCGGGATCGTGGTCGAACACCAGGCGCTCCTCGCCAGCCAGCGCGACGAAGCGGCGGCCCTTGGCGCGGCCGACCAGCGTGAGGCCCGCCTGCTTCGCCAGCGCGACGCCCCAGGCGGTGAAGCCGGAGCGCGATACCAGGATGGGAATGCCCATCTGCACCGTCTTGATCACCATCTCCGAGGTCAGCCGCCCGGTGGTGTAGAAGATCTTGTCGTCGGGCGCGATGCCGTGCAGCAGCATGTAGCCGGCGATCTTGTCGACCGCGTTGTGGCGGCCGACGTCCTCCATGTAGAGCAGCGGCCGATCGCCCTCGCAGAGCACGCAGCCGTGGATGGCGCCGGCCTCCAGGTAGAGGCTCGGCACCGCGTTGATCTTCTTCGAGAGCGTCGCGAGCCAGGAGGTCTTCAGCACGGCGTCCGCCGGCAGCTTCACCGTCTCGAACTTCTCCATGAGGTCGCCGAACACCGTGCCCTGGGCGCAGCCCGAGGTGCGCACCTTCTTCTTCAGCTTCTCCTCGTAGTTCGTCGCGCGCTCGGTGCGCACCACCACGACGTCGAGCTCCTCGTCGTGGTCGATGGCCTCGATCACGTCGTCGGGCTTGAGCATGTTCTGGTTCAACAGATAGCCGACGGCGAGGTAGTCGGGATAATCGCCGATCGTCATCATGGTGACGATCTCCTGCCCGTTGAGGAACAGCGTCAGCGGCCGCTCCACCACCACGGCGGTCTCCACCGCCCGGCCATCCTGGTCGAGCCCGGAAACCCGCTCGGTGAGGCGCGGATCGGCCGGGTCGGGGCGCAGGGCGAACTCGGCCAGCGTCGCCGCGCCCGCCTTGGCGCGGCCCTTTCGCAGCAGTTCCGGCTTCTCGCCGCTCATCTCCTAACCTCTTGTTAGCTTCATCGGGCAACTATGCCGGGCAACTATGAAGCTCGGGGCGACCGCCGGCAAGCCGCGGCCGCCCCCTCGACTTGGTGCCTCAAAGCGGAAAAGCTATAAGAATCCGATGAAGTTTCCCGCTCTTGCCCTGCTGCTGCCGTTCTTGCTGACCAGCCCCGTGCTCGCGCAGGAGGCCGCGCTGCCCCTGGAGCCGCCGACCCTGCGCCTCGACCTCGCCGCCGGCAGCCTGCCACCGCTGGCCGAGCTCCTGCCGG
>DATCXZ010000177.1:0-5529 GCA_036570545.1 Kiloniellaceae bacterium | reverse complement strand
CGCGAGGCTATCGCCCTGCCGGCGCCCCTGACGCTCGCCTTCATGACCTATGCCGACGACCTGGCCGGGATGACCGCGGACGCGCGCGCGGCCGGGCACGAGCTGATGGTGCACGTGCCGATGCAGCCGCTGAGCGACACCATCGATCCGGGCCCCAACGTGCTGAGCGCCACGCTGCCGCGCGCCGAGCTGATGCAGCGCCTCGCCTGGGGGCTCGACCGCTTCGGGGGCTACGTCGGCATCAACAACCACATGGGCAGCCGCTTCACCGCTTCGCCCGAGGGCATGGCGCAGGTGATGGATGTCCTGAAGGGGCGGGGCCTGCTGTTCCTCGATTCGCTGACGGCCGGCAACTCTGTCGCCGGCCAGCAGGCGGCGCGCAGCGGCGTGCCCTATGCCGTGCGCGACGTCTTCCTCGACAACCAGCCCGACGACCCGGCGGCGATTCGCCGCCAGCTCGCAATCCTGGAGCAGATCGCCCGCGAGCGCGGCTACGCCATCGGTATCGGCCACCCGCACGACGGCACCGTGGCCGCGCTGGCCGAGTGGATTCCCGAGATGCGGGCGCGCGGCCTGGAACTGGTGCCGATCTCCGCCATCGTGCGTCATCGCCAGCAGCTTGCCGCGCAGCAGGCCGCTGGAGGGTGAGCGGGCGTCAACAGGGCCGTTACGGATCGGGAAGGAGACGTTGCGCCTGGGGCAAATGTTGCTATAGATTATGCGCATAATATATGCGCATAGTAACTGGAATGAGTGAGTCCGATGCAGAAACCAAAGGGCTTCGCCGATAGCGCAACGCCCTCCCGCACCCGCCGGGCGACCAATATTTCGCTCGACTCGGCGTTGCTGAGCGAGGCAAAGGCCCTGGAGGTGAATATTTCGCGAGCGTGCGAGCGCGGGCTGGCGTTGGAGGTCGCTGCCGCCAGGGAGAAACGCTGGCTGGAAGAGAATGGCCCGGCGTTGGAGGCAGCAAACGCCTTCGTGAAAGAGCGCGGGGTTCCGCTCGCGCGGCATCGCAAGTTCTGAATCGCAAGTTCCGACGTGGCTCGCTTCGACATCTTCGAGTATCCGGAAACCCGCGGCTACCTTCTCGACATCCAGTGCGATTACCTGAGCCGGCTGTCGACTCGCATCGTCGTGCCGCTGCAGCCGGAAGAGGACGCCCCGCCGCCGGCGCGCGATCTCAATCCTGTCTTCCGTATCGCCGGCACGCGTTACGTGATGATGACCCAGTACATGGCTGCGGTTTCCGAAAGCGAGTTGAAGAAGCGCGCGGGCTCGCTAGCCGAAGAGCAGGATCGCGTCGTGAAGGCGCTCGACATGATCTTCAGCGGTTTTTGAAGGCGCTCCCTGAAAACTCAAGTCCCTGAAAACTCAAAAGGGGCCGCATTGCTGCGGCCCCCCATGAGCTGGTTTAGTCCTGGGCCCCGAAAACGGGGTCCCGCTTCGAAGGTGTCACGAGTCGGACGAAGGCTGCTCCGTCGAACCCGCAATACATCCAAGGCCCTGGGACTGCACCGAGATCTCATGAGACATTGGATCACCTCCTTTCAGCTGTTGAACAGGAACCCCACTTCACAGCGATTCGCGAAATCCGGCAAGGGCTTTCAGCGAGCGCCGCTGCGCGGGATCATCGCCGCCGGCCGGCCTTCCAGCCACAGCCGACGAAGAAGTCGCGAGTTTCCTCGGTGAGGAGGCCCTGGCCGCTGGCCATTTGCGGCAGCACGAAGGAGCCGCCGACGTTTACTTCCACCACCACCGGCCCAGCGTCCGTCAGCGCGATGTCGAGCGACTGGTAGCGCACCGGCGCGAACAGCCGCGCGCAGGCATCGTTCACCCGCCGCACCTCCTGCCAGTGCGGCAGCCTGGTGCCGACGAGTTGCTGGCCCGTCGCCGGGTGCTGCTGAAACTCTTCCATGCCGGGTCCGGTTCCGCGCAGCACGCGCAGGATGGTGCCATGCTCGGGATCGATGTTGGCCAGCAGGTTGCCCACGCGCCAGAAGTTGTCCGCGATGTTGTCGCCGCCCGGAATCTTCAGCGCGGTGGCGAGCGTGGTGACGCGGTCGCCGGCCACCAGGTTCACCAGACGAACGGTGGCGAGGGCCGAAGCGTAGCTGCGGATCTGCGCGTGGTTGCGCACCACGGCCTGGAGCAGATAGCAGGTGTCGCCGATCATGCGGTCGAGCACTTCCTCCACGGTGGCCTCGCGGCCGCCGTCGAGCCGCAGCATGCCGTTGCCGTAGCCCTCGATCATGAAGACGCCGAGACTGCGCAGCGAAGCGTTCGGCTTGGCGAAGAGGGGAAAGTCGCTGCCGGCGAGAAAGTCGCGCAGCGCCTGCGCACTGGCGATGTGGCGGTCGGGCCCGAAGGCGCGGCCGCTGCGATCGATCACCGCCAGGGTCTGCGGCGTGGCGGCGCCGAGATGCTGCAGCAGCTTGTAGGACAGCCACTTGTCCTCGGTAGCTGCGCGCCAGGTGATGTCGGAGCAGAGGTTGGTGATCGGCCAGTGCAGGCGCTCGGTGATGAAGCGTTCCTTCGCCGCCGCATCGTAGAGGCTGTCGTCGTAGAGGTTGTAGTCGAAGTACTCGGGGAGGGTGAGGCGGCCGGGCTTGCGGTGCAGCTTCCAGTACTCGGCGACCATCGACATCGGACTGCGCCCGCTGCGGGCCTGGGCGGCCTTGAGCAGCGCCGCCAGGCCGCCACCGCCATTCGCACGGCTCTGGGCGCGATGCGCCGCAATGAGATTGCCGTCACCGGCCAGGGTGCCATCGATCGCCATTGTCGTTCCTCCGCTGCGCCGTAGGGCGAAAGCTAAGGCAGCATCGTTAACGAAATGCGAAGAGGCGGCGGCTGGCAGGGTGCTTGAAGAAAGCCCCGAGCCCTGCGGCCTTCCTTCGAGACGGGCTTCGCCCTCCTCAGGACGAGGTAAAAGATTGACCTCATGCTGAGGAGCGAGCGCAAGCGAGCGTCTCGAAGCACGAGGTCAATCAGGCCGTAAGGCCTTCTTCAGCACCCTGATCCGATCTAGTTGCCCCTCCGGGCGGCGAAGCGCACGGCTTCCTCGGCGGCGCGCAGCAGGGCGCGTGCCTTGTTCCAGCACTCCTGGTGCTCGGACTCCGGCTTGCTATCGGCGACCAGGCCGGCGCCGGCCTGGACGTACATCGTGCCGTCCTTCACCACCGCGGTGCGCAGCGCGATGCAGGTATCCATCGAGCCGCCGGCGCCGAAGTAGCCGACGCAGCCGCCGTAGATGCCACGCCGCTCCGGCTCCAGCTCCTCGATGATCTCCATGGCGCGCACCTTGGGCGCGCCGGAGACGGTGCCGGCGGGAAAGCCGGCGATGAGGGCGTCCATCGCATCCTTGCCCGCGGCGAGCCGACCCTCGACATTGGAGACGATGTGCATGACGTGGCTGTAGAGCTCGATGGCGTTCTTCTCGGTCACCTTCACGCTGCCGACCGCGGCGACGCGGCCGACGTCGTTGCGGCCGAGATCGAGCAGCATGAGGTGCTCGGCGAGCTCCTTCGGGTCGCTCAGCAGATCCTCGGCAAGCGTGCGGTCCTCGGCCGGCGTGGCGCCGCGCGGGCGCGTGCCGGCGATCGGCCGGATGGTGACCGTGTCGTCGCGCAGGCGCACCAGGATCTCTGGACTGGAGCCGACGATGGCGAAGCCGCCCAGGTCGATGAAGAAGAGGAAGGGCGAGGGGTTCAGCCTGCGCAGCGCGCGATAGAGCGCGAAGGGCGGCAGCCTGAACGGCAGCGACAGGCGCTGCGACAGCACGACCTGAAAGATGTCGCCGGCCAGGATGTACTCCTTGGCCTTGCGCACCATGGCGTGGAAGTCGTCGCGCGTCATGTTGGCGGCGGGCTCGGGCAACTCGTCGAGGTCGGCGATGACGTCGCGCCGCTGCGGCAGCGCGCGCTCGAAATCCTGCGCCACGTCCGCCAGGCGCTCGCAGGCCTGCGCGTAGGCGGCGCGCGCCGAGACGTCGCTGCGCGGCCACACCGGCGTGAATACCGTAACCAGATCCTCGACGCGGTCGAAGACCGCGACCACCGTCGGGCGGATGAACATGCCGTCGGGCACGTCGATCGCCGGCGGGTTTCCCTCCGGCAGCGTCTCCATCAGCCGCACGGTGTCGTAGCCCATGTAGCCGAGCAGGCAGGACGCCATCGGCGGCAGCCCTTCCGGCAACTCGAAGCGGCATTCCTCGATCAGCGCGCGCAGGCCCTGCAGCACCGGTCCGTCGAGCGGCTCGAAGCTCGCCGCATCGAAGCGGGCACGGCGGTTGATCTCCGCCCGGTCGCCGCGGCAGCGCCAGATCAGGTCCGGGCGCATGCCGAGGAAGGAGTAGCGCCCGATGATCGAGCCGCCCTCGACCGATTCGAAGAGGAAGGAGTTGGGCTTGCCTTCGGCGAGCTTCAGGAACGCCGACACCGGCGTCTCGAGATCGGCGATCAGCGCCGTGTGGACGACCTGGGCGCGGCCTGCGGCGTAAGTCGCCTCGAAGGCGGCGAAGTCCGGCGCGCTCTGCATGGCTGTGGTCTCAGAAGCTCGCCAGGGTTTCTTGCACGAGGCGCTGGTTGATGGTGACGGCGTACTCCCGCTGCAGCGCGTTGAGGAACTGCTGGAAGATGTCGTTCTGCAGCGAGGCGGTGAGCTGGCTTTCGACCTGGTCGAGGCGGGCGTCACGGTTCTCCTCCGCCGGCGGCAGGATCTCCTTGAGCTGGGCGACGATCTGGCCGTTGCCCGTCGCCACCGTGGTGACCTCGCCCGTGGCGATTTCAAAGATCTGCTGGGCGACCAGCGGGGAGGGCGTGCGCTGCGGCGCGTTCTCGAAACGCGTCACCGGCTCGGTCTGCTTCAATTCGAGACCTTCGGCCGTAGCCACCGCGGCGAAGGCTTCGCCGCCGCGCACGCGATCGGCCAGCGCCTTGGCCTTTTCCTCGGCAAGCCGCGCCTGCTCGCGCGCGCGCCACATCTCGACGACCTGATCGCGCACCTCGGCGAGCGGCTTCTTCTCGGCCGGCGTCTCGCTGTCGACGCGCAGCATGAAATAGTCGCCGTCCAGGGTCTCGGTGAGCGAGGTCGTCTCGCCGGGGGGGGTGCGGTCCAGCACCGGCAGGAACTCGTCGATCGACGGCAGCCCCTCGACCAGCGCACCCTCCGGCGTGCGGCCCCGGGCGTCGATGGCGGGGATCTCGCGCAGCGGCAGGTTCAGGCTCTGCGCCACCTGTTCCATGGTGGCGCCGCCGGCCAGCTTGTCGTCGAACTGGTTGGCGAGGTCGATCACGATGTCGACGGCCTCCGCCTCGGCCAGCTCCTGCCGGAGCTGATCGCGGGTCTCCTCGAGCGTCACTTCGTCGCCGGGCTCGATGGCGCTCACGGTGGCGATGTGCCAGCCGAGCGGGCTCTGCACCGGCTCGGTGGTCTGGCCGACCTCGAGCGCGAAGGCGGCCTCGGCGAGCGCCTCCGGCAGATCGCTGCGGGTCACGCTGCCGAGCTCGACCGGCGCGCGTCCGGTGGCTG
>DATCXZ010000176.1:0-17115 GCA_036570545.1 Kiloniellaceae bacterium | reverse complement strand
CGGTCAGGCGGCCGTCGCGCACCACCCCCAGCTCCAGCGCGTCGCCGAGCGCCCCGGTGGCGACGCGGTAGCGCAGAGACTGCAGGTCGTTCACCGGCTGGCCGTCCACCGTGACGACGACGTCGCCGGCCGCGATGCCGGCACGATCGGCAGGCCCGCCGTCGTAGATATCGCTGACGATCACGCCGCCGGGCCGGTCGAGGCGCAGCCCCTCGGCAAGGCCCGAGGTGAGATCCTGACCGGCGAGGCCGGGCCAGGCGCGCACCAGTGCGGTGCCGCTGCGCGCGCTGTCGACCACGGTGCGCACCATGTTGGCGGGGATCGCGAAGCCGATGCCGACCGAGCCGCCGGAGCGCGAATAGATCGCCGTGTTGATGCCGATGAGGCGGCCGTCGAGGGTGACCAGGGCGCCGCCCGAGTTGCCCGGATTGATCGCCGCGTCGGTCTGGATGAAGAAGCTGAAGTCGGTGATGCCGACCTGGGTGCGCGCCAGCGCCGAGACGATGCCGCTGGTGACCGTCTGTCCGACGCCGAAGGGATTGCCCAGCGCCAGCACCAGGTCGCCGACCTGGACGTCGTCGGAATCGCGCAGCTCGATGGTCGGCAGCGTCTCGCTGCCGGGGTCGACGCGCAGCACCGCGAGATCGGTGCGCTCGTCGGCCAGCACCAGTTCCGCCTCGAACTCCCGGCGGTCGGCCAGCACCACCTTGATCTCGCTGGCGCCCTTGATGACGTGCTCGTTGGTGACGATGAAGCCCTCCCCCGCGACGATGACGCCGGAGCCGAGCGACGACTGCTCGCGCTCGCGGCGCTGGCGATCGCCGAAGCCGTCGCCGAAGAAGCGGCGGAAGAAGGGATCGTCGAGCAGCGACGGGACGGCCCGCTGCTCGACCTTGCGCTTGGCGAAGATGTTCACCACCGCCGGCGCCGCCTTCTTCACCACCGGCGCGAAGGACAGCATCGCCTCGCCACGGCTGGCCGGGACCTGGCGGACGGTGTCCTGCGCGGAGGCCGGAGCGGAAGTGCCGACGGCGAGGCCAAGCAGCAGGCAGAGCGCCGCCAAGGCTGTGCGGTGGTGCGTGCTTCGAGACGCCCGCTGACGCGGGCTCCTCAGCATGAGGATCTTTCTTCGTGCCATAAAAATGCGTTCCTCATCCTGAGCCCGACTGGACTGAGCCCCGTCGGGCGTCTCAAGGACGCGGAGCGATCCCCCTTCCGCTTGTCACCCTCGGGCTTGACCCGAGGGTCCAGGGCAAGCGACCGAGCGGCCGCCCTGGATGCTCGGGTCAAGCCCGAGCATGACAATCGCGGTGGCGACGCGGCTCGTGCGCCCGACTTCAAAAGCGCCCCATTGTGTCTCCGCCGCCCTGCCCGTCAAACAGGAAAGGCAGCCTTGCGGGCTGCCTTTCGCTGAATTCGCTGCCATGGAGCGGCGGTCGACGACGAGGCTTACTCCTCGTCCTCTTCCCCGCCGGCTTCCTGGGTCGGGCCGGAGTCCTGGCCCTTGGCTGCGGGATCGCGGTCGACCAGCTCGATGATCGCCATCGGCGCCATGTCGCCGTAGCGGAAGCCGGCCTTCAGCACCCGGCTGTAGCCGCCGTTGCGCTCCTTGTAGCGGCCGGCCAGTTCGTCGAACAGCTTGGCCGTGATCTGCGTGTCGCGCAGCACCGCGAGCGCCTGGCGGCGGGCGTGCAGGTCGCCGCGCTTGCCGAGGGTGATGAGACGGTCGATGACGCGCCGCAGGTCTTTCGCCTTCGGCAGGGTGGTCTTGATCTGCTCGTGCTTCACCAGGGCAGCCGCCAGATTGGCGAACATCGCCTTGCGGTGGCTGACCGAGCGGTTGAAACGCCGGCCGTGGAAACCGTGACGCATCTTCTAAGTCCCTTCATCCCTGGCTTCGCGCACGAAGCCGATTGCGCTGCCGCCCGCCAGGTCAGCCGCAGCAGCGGCGTGGGACCTGCACGAACGGGGGGAGCCGGTTGCTCCGTTACCTAAACCCGATAGCTTCTCGCCGCGGCGGAGCTCAGTACGGCTCCTCGAGGCGCTTGGCCAGCTCCTCGATGTTCTCGGGCGGCCAGTTCGGAATCTCCATGCCCAGGTGCAGGCCCATGGTCGAGAGCACTTCCTTGATCTCGTTCAGGGACTTGCGGCCGAAGTTCGGGGTGCGCAGCATCTCGCCCTCGGTCTTCTGCACCAGGTCGCCGATGTAGACGATGTTGTCGTTCTTCAGGCAGTTCGCCGAGCGGACCGAGAGCTCCAGCTCGTCGACCTTGCGCAGCAGGTTGCGGTTGAACGGCGGCTCGGCGGCGGCCTCTTCCTCGTGACGCGCCTGCGGCTCCTCGAAGTTGATGAAGAGCTGAAGCTGGTCCTGCAGGATGCGCGCGGCCAGCGCCACGGCATCCTCCGGCGTTACCGCGCCGTTGGTCTCCAGCTCCATCGTCAGCTTGTCGTAGTCGGTGACCTGGCCGACGCGGGTGTTCTCCACCTTGTAGGAGACCTTGCGCACCGGCGAGAAGATCGAATCGACCGGCACCAGGCCGATCGGCGCGTCCTCCGGACGGTTCTGGGTCGCCGGCACGTAGCCCTTGCCGGTGTTGACCGTCAGCTCCATGTCGATGCGCGCGCCGTCGTCCAGCGTGCACAGCACCAGCGAGGGGTTCATGATCTCGATGTCATGACCGGTCTCGATCTGGCTGGCGGTCACCTCGCCCGGCCCCTCGGCGCGCAGACGCATGCGCTTGGGTCCCTCGCCGCCCATGCGCAACGCGATAGCCTTCACGTTGAGCACGACATCGGTGACGTCCTCGCGCACGCCCGGGATCGACGAGAACTCGTGCAGGACGCCGTCGACCTGCATGGAGGTCACCGCCGCACCCTGCAGCGACGACAGCAGCACGCGGCGAATCGCATTGCCGAGGGTAAGGCCGAAGCCGCGCTCGAGCGGCTCGGCGACGACCTTGGCGATCCGGTGCGCGTCCGGTCCAGGCTGGATGTCCAGCTTCGTCGGCTTGATCAGTTCGGTCCAGTTCTTTTGCAGCACGCTTGTGCCCTCACGACTTTTGGCTGGTTCGGTGTCGGCTTCGACGGAGACGCCCCGACCGTCGGCCACAATGACGAAATGGCGGGCAGCCTCCCGCCATCGTCTCTTCTAGACTGCTCGACCGGCGTTGCCGCCGGCCGGGGGCAGAGCCCCCGCTCCCGGGTCGCCCCGGGGAAACGTCAAACGCGCCGGCGCTTCGGCGGCCGGCACCCGTTGTGCGGGATCGGCGTCACGTCGCGGATCGCGGTGATCGTGAAGCCCACCGCCTGCAGCGCGCGCAGCGCCGATTCACGGCCCGAGCCCGGGCCCTTCACGTTGACCTCGAGGGTCCGCACGCCGTGCTCCTGCGCCTTGCGGCCGGCATCCTCGGCGGCGATCTGCGCCGCGTAGGGGGTCGACTTGCGCGAGCCCTTGAAGCCCTGACCGCCGGCCGACGACCAGGAGATGGTGTTCCCCTGCACGTCGGTGATCGTGATCATCGTGTTGTTGAAGCTCGCGTTCACATGGGCGATGCCGGAAGAGATGTTCTTCTTCTCGCGGCGGCGCACACGCGCTTGAGGTTTGGCCATATCCCGGTGCCCGTATCCTGGTGCTGACGTCTGTTACTTGGTGGCTTTCTTCTTGCCGGCGATCGGTCGCGCCGGGCCCTTGCGGGTCCGCGCGTTGGTCTTGGTGCCCTGGCCGCGCACCGGCAGGCCCTTGCGGTGGCGCAGGCCGCGGTAGCAGCCGAGGTCCATCAGGCGCTTGATGTTCATGGCCACGTTGCGGCGCAGGTCGCCCTCGACCACGTAGTCGCGGTCGATGGTCTCGCGGATGCGGGCGACCTCGTCATCGGTCAGCTCGTTCACCCGGCGCGCCTGCGGAATGCCCACCTCGCGGCAGATACTCGACGCCATCGTCCGGCCGATGCCGTGGATGTAGGTCAGGGCAATCTCGACCCGCTTCTGCGTCGGAATATTGACGCCAGCAATACGTGCCACTTCGCGAACTCCTTAAACGCCGCGGACCCGGGCCCGGTTCGGCCCGAAAACCATGTCTGGACAAGCAGAATCGTCCGGTCGCCGGAGGCGCCGGAAGCGGTGGATTATAGAAATCGAAAGCAATGAGTCAACCGTCATGCGACCCCTCCGGCGTCGGCCAGAACGTCCTCGATCTGGGCCGCCACCTGGTCGATCGACGCCATGCCGTCGACCGTCTGGAGAACGCCCTTCTTGCGATAGTAGGGCAGGATCGGCGCCGTCTGCGCGTGATAGGCGGCCAGGCGGGTGCGCACGGTCTCCTCGGTGTCGTCGGCGCGGCGCCTGAATTCGGTGCCGCCGCAGTTGTTGCAGACCCCCGTCACCTTCGGCTTCTGGTAGCGGTCGTGGTAGCCGGCGCCGCAGGCGGCGCAGGTGTAGCGCCCGGTGATGCGATCGACCAGGGCCTCATCGTCCACCTGCATTTCGATGACCGAGTGCAGCTTGAGGCCCTTCTCGGCCAGCATGCTGTCGAGCGCCTCGGCCTGTGGCGTGGTGCGCGGGAAGCCGTCGAGGATGAAGCCGTTGGCGCAGTCGGCCTGATCGATGCGGTCGGAAATCATGGCGATCATGAGGTCGTCCGGCACGAGGTGGCCGGCATCCATGATCGACTTCGCCTTGCGGCCGAGCTCGCTGCCCGAGGCAGCGGCAGCGCGCAGCATATCGCCAGTCGAGAGCTGGACCAGATTGTGCCGCTTTTCCAGGCGCTTGGCCTGAGTTCCCTTGCCCGCGCCCGGCGGTCCCAACAAAATGACATTCATCCCCGCCGACCCTTGAGCTTCGACTTCTTGATCAGGCCTTCGTACTGGTGCGCCAGCAGATGGGCATGGATCTGGCCCACGGTGTCCATGGTCACGGTGACCACGATCAGCAGCGAAGTCCCGCCGAAGTAGAACGGCACCTGGTATTCGGCGCGCAGGATCTCCGGCAGCAGGGACACGAGCGTCAGGTAGAGCGCGCCCACGGCGCCGAGCCGGAAGATGATGCGGCGCAGGTAGGCGGCGGTGTTCGAGCCCGGGCGGATGCCGGGGATGAATCCGCCGTTCTTCTTCAGGTTCTCGGCGGTGTCGTCGGGATTGAACACGATGCCGGTGTAGAAGAAGGCAAAGAAGATGATGAGCGCGGAATAGAGCGCCAGGAACAGCGGCTGGCCCTGGCCCAGGTAGATGTTCACCCAGGTCAGCCACTCCGGGCCGCCGGCGCCGGAAAAGCCGGCCATCGTCGCCGGCAGCAGCAGCAGCGAGGAGGCGAAGATCACCGGAATGACGCCCGAGGGGTTGAGCTTCAGCGGCAGGTGCGAGGCCTCGCCGCCGAACATCTTGTTGCCGACCTGGCGCTTGGGATACTGCACGACGATGCGCCGCTGGGCGCGCTCGATGAAGACGATGAAGGCGACCACCGCCACCGCCCCGATCAGCAGGCCGATGATGAGCAGCGCCGATAGCACGCCGGTGCGCCCCAGTTCCAGCACCTGGAACAGCGCGAGCGGCAGGTTGGCGACGATGCCGGCCATGATGATCAGCGAGATGCCGTTGCCGACGCCGCGCTGAGTGATCTGCTCGCCCACCCACATCAGGAAGATAGTGCCGCCGGTCAGCGTGATCACCGTGGTGATGCGGAAGAACAAGCCCGGGTCGATGACCGCAGAGCCGGCGCCGCCCGTCGTGCTCTCGAGACCGACAGCGATGCCGTAGGACTGGAAGACGGCCAGCAGCACGGTGCCGTAGCGGGTGTACTGGTTGATCTTCTTGCGGCCGGCCTCGCCCTCTTTCTTCAGCGCCTCCATCGTCGGCGAGACCGCCGTCAGGAGCTGCATGATGATCGCCGCCGAGATGTACGGCATGATGTTCAGCGCGAAGATCGTCATGCGGCCGAGGGCGCCGCCGGAGAACATGTCGAAGATGCCGAGGATGCCGCCGGCCTGCTGGGAGAAGATTTCCTGCAGAATCTGCGGGTCGACGCCGGGGATCGGGATGTAGGTGCCCAGGCGGTAGATGACGAGGGCGCCGAGCGTGAACCACAGACGCTTCTTCAGCTCCGGCGCCTTGGCGAAGGCTCCGAAGTTGATGTTGGCGGCGAGTTGCTCGGCAGCGGATGCCATGGCTTCCTGGTCTCGACTGGCGTTTCGGGGCTAGCGGTTGGCGGATGTGCCCGTCACTGGATCATTGGGTCACTGGGAGATGGATCACTCGGAGGCGGGCGCGCCCTCGCCGGCCCCGGCCTTGGGAGCCTTGCTGACTGCCACGGTCACCGAGCCGCCCGCCTTCTCCACCGCCTCGACAGCGGCCTTGGAGGCACCGGCGACGGTGATGTTGATCTTGGCCTTCAGCTCGCCCTTTGCAAGCAGGCGGATGCCGTCGGGCGCCGACTTCACGAGGCCGGCAGCCTTCAGCGCCGCGGCATCGACCGGCTTGCTGGCATCCAGCCGGCCGGCGTCGATGGCGCCCTGCAGGCTGCCGATGTTCACCACCTTGAAATTGCGCGCGAAGATGTTGTTGAAGCCGCGCTTCGGCAGGCGCCGGTGCAACGGCATCTGGCCGCCCTCGAAGCCCTTGATGGCCACGCCGGAGCGCGCCTTCTGGCCCTTGTGGCCGTGGCCCGCGGTCTTGCCCTTGCCGGAGCCGATGCCGCGGCCGATCCGCTTGCGGTCCTTGGTGGCGCCCGGATTGTCGCTCAGCTCGTTGAGTCTCATAGCACTCTATCCTTCACCGGCCGCTGTCGGCCGCTGCTTGCTTGTCAATGTCCGGCGCCGCCGGGCTCAGCCCTCGACGCGCACCAGGTGCTTCACCTTCTCGATCATGCCACGCACCGAGGGGGTGTCCTCGAGCTCGCGCGAGCGGTGCAGCTTGTTCAGGCCGAGGCCGACCAGCGTTGCCCGCTGGTCCTTCCTGCGTCCGATCGGGCTGCCGACCTGGGTGATCTTCACGGTCTTCTTCGCTGCCGACATGGTCGATTACTCCCGTGCCTCGGCGGCCGCGGTGTCGCGCTTGCCGAGAACGTCCGAAACCTTCTTGCCGCGGCGCTGCGCCACCTGGCGCGGGCTGACGCCGCGCCCAAGCGCCTCGAAGGTCGCCCGGATCATGTTGTGGGGATTGGAGGTGCCGACCGACTTCGCCACCACGTCCTGCACGCCGAGCGCCTCGAACACCGCGCGCATCGGGCCGCCGGCGATAATGCCGGTGCCGACCTCGGCGGCGCGCAGCATCACGCGGCCGGCGCCGAAGTGGCCCTTGATATCGTGGTGCAGGGTGCGGCCCTCGCGCAGCGGCACGCGGATCATCTGCTTCTTGGCCTGCTCGGTCGCCTTGCGGATTGCCTCCGGCACCTCGCGCGCCTTGCCGTGGCCATGCCCGACCCGGCCGCGGCCGTCGCCGACCACCACCAGGGCGGCAAAGCCGAAGCGCCGGCCGCCCTTGACGACCTTGGCGACGCGGTTGATGCCGACCAGCTTCTCAATCAGTTCCGGCTCGTCGTTGTCGCGCTGCCGACGATCGTCGCGGGACCGCCCTTCGCGGGGAGCTCGTGCCATGATGCTATCTTTCCTTAAAACGCCGGGCCTTAAAACGCCAGACCGCCTTCACGCGCGGCATCGGCCAGAGCCTTCACCCGCCCGTGAAAGAGGTAACCACCGCGGTCGAAGACGACTTCCTTGATGCCGGCCGCCACCGCGCGCTCGGCCACCAGCTTGCCGACCTCCGCGGCCGCGGCCTTGTCGGCGCCGCGCTTCAGCTTGTCCTTCAACGCGCTGTCGACGCTGGACGCCGCCACCAGGGTCTTGCCCGCGCCGTCGTCGATGACCTGCGCGTAGATGTGCTTGCCGGAGCGGAACACCGACAGGCGCGGCCGGCCGTTGGCGGTGCGGCGGATGGAGGTCCGCACGCGCTGCTTACGCCGGTTGTGGAGCTGCTTGGACGTCTGCATGGCTATTACTTCTTCTTGCCTTCCTTGCGCAGGATGACCTCGTCGGCGTACTTCACGCCCTTGCCCTTGTAGGGCTCGGGCGGACGGTAGCTGCGGATCTCCGCCGCCACCTGGCCGACCTGCTGGCGATCGGCGCCGGTGATGGTGATGGAGGTCGGCTTCTCGCACTTGATGGAGATGCCTTCCGGGATCGGATAGGCGACGTCGTGGCTGAAGCCGAGCTGCAGGTTCAAGGCGCTGCCCTGCACCGCCGCACGATAGCCGACGCCGTTGATCTCCAGCTCCTTCTTGAAGCCTTCGGAGACGCCCGTCACCATGTTCTGAATGCGCGCGCGGGCCGTGCCCCACATGGCGCGCGCCTTCTTGCTGTCATTGGCCGGCTTCACCCAGACCTTGCCGTCGGCCTGGCTGATCTCCACGTCCCTGGTCGCCCGGAAATCCAGGCTGCCCAACTTGCCCTTCGCCGAGACCAGGCCGCCCTTGATGGCGATCTCGACGCCGGCCGGCACATCGACGGGGTTTTTTCCAATACGCGACATACTCAGTTCCTCACCTAGCCCGGCGTCGTCAGAAGACGCGGCAGAGCACTTCGCCACCCACGTTGGCCGCGCGCGCTTCCTGGTCGGACATGACCCCGCGCGGCGTCGACAGGATGGTGATGCCGAGGCCGTTGTAGAACCGCGGCAGCTCCTTGATCTTCGAATAGACCCGGCGGCCCGGACGCGACACCCGCGCGATCTCCTGGATCACCGGCGCGCCTTCGTTGTACTTCAGCTCGACCTCGACTTCCGCGAGACCGCGGCCGACCTCTTCAGTACGGTAATCACGGATATAGCCTTCGCGCTTCAGGACATCGAGGACGTTCGCACGCAGCTTCGACGCCGGCGCACGCACCTTCGACTTCCCCGACCGCTGTCCATTGCGGATACGCGTCAGCAGATCTCCGAGGGGATCGCTCATAGCCATCGCCCGACTTCCTCCTACCAGCTCGACTTGACCATGCCAGGAATCTGACCGACCGAAGCCAGCTCGCGCATCGTGATGCGGCTGAGCTTGAACTTGCGGTACACGCCACGGGGGCGCCCGGTCAACTGGCAGCGGTTGCGCAGACGGATCTTGGCCGAATTGCGCGGTAGTTCGGCAAGCTTCAGGGAAGCCTGGAAGCGCTCCTCCGGCGGCAGCGAACGATCGGTCGCCACGGCCTTCAGCGCAGCCCGCCTGGCTGCATAGCGGTCCACGAGCTTCTTGCGGGACTTGTTCTTCTCGATGGCGCTTGTCTTAGCCATTATTCTTTCCTTCCGTCCCCTCTAGGCCCGAAACGGCATGTCGAAGCCCTTGAGCAGGGCGCGTGCTTCCTGGTCCGTCTTCGCGGTGGTGCAGATGATGATGTCCATCCCGCGGATCGCATCGACGGCGTCGTAGTCGATCTCCGGGAACACGATCTGCTCCTTCAGGCCCATGGCATAGTTGCCGCGGCCATCGAAGCTCTTGCCCGACAGCCCGCGGAAGTCGCGAACGCGCGGCAGCGCGACCGTCACCAGGCGATCCAGGAACTCGTACATCCGCTCGCGGCGCAGGGTGACCTTGCAGCCCACCGGCATGCCTTCGCGAAGCTTGAAGGTCGCCACCGACACCTTGGCCTTGGTGACCACCGGCTGCTGGCCGGTGATCAGCGCCATCTCGCTGGCCGCGGACTTGACCTTCTTGGAGTCCGCCACGGCTTCGCCGACGCCCATGTTCACCACGATCTTCTCAAGGCGCGGGACTTCCATCGCATTCTTGTAGCCGAACTCCTTGGTCAAGGAGTCCTTCAACTGCTTCTCATAGTGCTCTTGCAAGCGCGGTTTCATGCTTCCGACCTTCGCTTAGAGGTCGATCGCTTCGCCGGAGCGCTTGGCGATCCGGGTCTTGCGACCGTCCTTGTCAATCTTGTACCCAACCCGCGTCGGCTTCTTCGTCTTCGGGTCGATGTGCGCCACATTAGAGATGTGAAGGGGCGCTTCCTTCTCGACGATACCGCCGGGCGACATCTGCGACGGGGCGGTATGGCGCTTCACCATGTTCACACCCTGGACCAGCACGCGCTCCTCGGCGCGCAGCACGCGCAGGACGTCGCCCTGCTTGCCCTTGTCGCGACCGGTGATCACCACCACCTTGTCGCCCTTCTTGATCTTGAATTTCGTAGCCATCACAGCACCTCAGGCGCCAAAGAGATGATCTTCATGAAGTTCTTGGCGCGCAGCTCACGGGTCACCGGTCCGAAGATGCGGGTGCCGATCGGCTCGCCCTGCTTGTTGATCAGCACTGCCGCATTGCTGTCGAAGCGGATCGTGCTGCCATCGTTGCGACGAATCTCCTTCGCCGTGCGCACGATCACCGCCTGGTGCACGTCGCCCTTCTTCACGCGGCCGCGCGGAATGGCTTCCTTCACCGAGACGACGATGATGTCGCCGACGCCGGCGGTCTTGCGCTTCGAGCCGCCCAGCACCTTGATGCACTGCACGCGGCGGGCACCCGAGTTGTCGGCGACGTCGAGCTGCGTCTGCATCTGGATCATGGGTCTGGCCCTTTCCTAGCTCTAAGCCGCCTGGCCGTCGCCGACCACTTCCCAAGACTTGGTCTTGGAAACCGGGCGGCACTCGCGAATACGGACCTTGTCGCCGACGTGGCAGGTGTTGCCCTCGTCGTGCGCGCGGTACTTCTTCGACAGCTTGATAATCTTCTTGTAGACCGGATGCATGACGCGACGCTCGACCAAGACGGTGATCGTCTTGTCGCCCTTGTCGCTTACCACCACACCTTGCAAGATCCGACGCGGCATTGCCGTTACACTCCTAAG
The DNA here is from genome assembly GCA_036570545.1 of Kiloniellaceae bacterium. Lineage (GTDB taxonomy): Bacteria > Pseudomonadota > Alphaproteobacteria > Kiloniellales > Kiloniellaceae > Pelagibius. The sequence continues at coordinate 6,299 of DATCXZ010000176.1, read as the reverse complement.
ACGCCGCCTGCGGCTTAACGCGCAGGATCGTTTTGATTCGCGCGATGTCGCGGCGAACCTGCCGCACGCGCGCCGTGTTCTCGAGCTGGCCGCTGGCCTGCTGGAAGCGCAGGTTGAACTGCTCCTTGCGCAGGCCGATCAGCGACTCCTTCAACTCGTCAGCGGACTTGGTCCGCAGATCTTCAGCCTTCATGACTTAATGCTCCTCACCGCCGAGGCGGGTGATGAACTTGGTTTGCAGCGGCAGCTTCGCGGCGGCCAGGGTGAAGGCCTCGCGGGCCAGCTCCTGGGGCACGCCTTCGAGCTCGAAGAGGACGCGGCCCGGCTTCACGCGCGCGGCCCACCACTCCGGCGAGCCCTTGCCCTTGCCCTGGCGGACCTCGGCCGGCTTCGACGACACCGGCACATCGGGGAACACGCGGATCCACAGCTTGCCGACGCGCTTCATGTGACGCGTGATGGCGCGCCGCGCGGCCTCGATCTGACGCGCCGACAGGCGGCCGGGAGTGAGGGCCTTCAAGCCATAGGCGCCAAAGTTCAGCTCGGTGCCGCCCTTGGCCTTGCCGTGGATTCGGCCCTTGAAGGCCTTCCGGTATTTCGTTCGCTTCGGCTGCAACATAACTGTCGTTCCTCAAACCGGGTGGCGCGAGCCAGGCTCAGCGCGCCGCCCCCTATCGTGCCGTCTGGGCGTCCTGCGCCCGCTTGTCCTGGGCCATCGGGTCGTGCGCCAGGATCTCGCCCTTGAAGACCCAGACCTTCACGCCGCAGGTGCCGTAGGTCGTCTTCGCCGTCGCCTCGCCGTAGTCGACGTCGGCGCGCAGGGTGTGCAGCGGCACGCGGCCCTCGCGATACCACTCGGTGCGCGCGATCTCCGCGCCGCCGAGCCGGCCGCCGCAGTTGATGCGGATGCCGTTGGCGCCGAGGCGCATGGCCGACTGCACGGCGCGCTTCATGGCGCGGCGGAAGGCGACGCGGCGCTCGAGCTGGCTGGCGATGTTCTCGGCCACCAGGGTGGCGTCGATCTCCGGCTTGCGGATCTCGACGATGTTCAGGTGCACGTCGCTGGCGGTCATCGCCTGCAGCGCGGAGCGCAGCTTCTCGATGTCGGCGCCCTTCTTGCCGATCACCACGCCGGGACGGGCGGTGTGAATGGTGATGCGCGCCTTCTTGGCCGGTCGCTCGATGACGATGCGCGACACGCCGGCCTGCTGCAGGCGCCCACGCAGGTACTTGCGGATGCGCAGGTCCTCGTGCAGCAGATCCGCATAGCTGTCGTCGGCGAACCAGCGGGAATCCCAGGTCCGGTTGATGCCCAGACGCAGGCCGATCGGATTGACTTTCTGACCCATTACGCCGTTTCCTCGCGCTCGCGCACCACCACCGTCAGGCGGCTCCATGGCTTCACAATCTTGCTGGCGCGACCACGCGCGCGGGCACGGAAGCGTTTCATCACGAAGCTCTTGCCGACGGTCGCCTCGGACACGTAGAGGCGGTCGACGTCGAGCTGATGGTTGTTCTCTGCATTGGCGATCGCCGACTGCAGCGCCTTCTTCACGTCGACGGCGATGCGCCGCTTCGAGAAGGTCAGCTCGGCGAGGGCCGCCTCGGCCGACTTGCCGCGGATCGACTGCGCCACCAGGTTCAGCTTCTGCGGGCTGGTCCGCAGGTTGCGCAGCACCGAGCGCGCTTCCCCCTCGGACAGGCGACCGGGATGTTTCGGCTTGCCCATCGACTAGCTCCTCTTGGCCTTCTTGTCCGCCGCGTGGCCGAAGAAGGTGCGCGTCGGCGCGAACTCGCCGAACTTGTGGCCCACCATGTTCTCGGTCACCAGGACCGGCAGGAACTTCTTGCCGTTGTAAACACCGAACGTCAGCCCGACGAACTGCGGCATGATGGTCGAGCGGCGAGACCAGGTCTTGATGATCTCGTTGCGACCCGACCCGCGCGACGCCTCGGCCTTCTTCAGCAGATAGCTGTCGACGAACGGACCCTTCCAGACAGAGCGTGACACTGCCTTCGCTCCTTTAGCGCTTCTTGTGACGGGTGCGCACGACCAGCGATCCCGTCTTCTTGTTACGGCGCGTCTTCGCGCCCTTGGTCGGCTTGCCCCAGGGGGTGACCGGATGGCGGCCGCCCGAGGTGCGGCCTTCGCCGCCGCCGTGCGGGTGGTCGACCGGGTTCATGGCAACGCCGCGCACCGACGGACGCTTGCCGAGCCAGCGGTTGCGACCGGCCTTGCCGAGCTTGGTGTTGGCCTGGTCCGGGTTCGACACCGCGCCGATCGAAGCCATGCACTCGGCGCGCACCATGCGCACCTCGCCGGAGCCGAGGCGCAGCAGCGCGTAGCCGGCATCGCGGCCGACAAGCTGCACGTAGGTGCCGGCGGCCCGCGCGATCTGGCCGCCCCGGCCCGCCTTCAGCTCCACGTTATGGACGATGGTGCCGACCGGGATGGAGCCCAGAGGCATCGCGTTGCCCGGCTTGATGTCGGCGCGCTGACCGGCGATGACAGTGTCGCCGACCGCCAGGCGCTGTGGCGCCAGGATGTAGCTCTGCTCGCCGTCCTCATACTCGATGAGAGCGATGAAGGCGCTGCGGTTCGGATCGTACTCCAGGCGCGCAACCTTGGCCGGCATGTCGAACTTGCGGCGCTTGAAGTCCACCATGCGGTAGAGGCGCTTGTGACCGCCGCCACGGCGGCGCGCGGTCATCCGGCCGTGATTGTTGCGGCCGCCCGACTTGGTCAGGCCCTCGGTCAACTTCTTGACCGGGTCGCCCTTCCAGAGGTCGCTGCGATCGATCAGCACCAGGCTGCGGCGGCCCGGCGTCGTCGGATTGAAGTTCTTAAGCGCCATCGCCCTAGATCCCCGTGGTCACGTCGATGCTGTGACCTTCGTCGAGAGTCACGAAAGCCTTCTTCATGTCGGAGCGCTTGCCGATCTGGCCGCGGAAGCGCTTCGTCTTGCCCTTGTGGCGCAGCGTGTTGACGGCCTTCACCTTCACCTTGAAGACCTGCTCCACTGCCGCCTTGATCTCCGGCTTGCTGGCATCCAGCGGCACCACGAAGGTGACCTGGTTGTGCTCGGAGCCGAGCGTCGACTTCTCGGTCACCACCGGTCGGCGGATCACCTCGTACATGCGCTCGGCCGATACCTTGGCCGGCTTGCCGTTCCTTGCGCGTGCCCGGCTCATTTCAGTCGTGCCTCCAACGCTTCCACCGCGCCCTTGGTCAACACCAGAGTGTCGCGGCGCAGAATGTCGTACACATTGGCGCCCTGCTGCGGCAGCACGTCGACCAGCGGCAGGTTGCGCGCCGCCCTGGCGAAGCCGTCGTCGACCTGCGCGCCGTCGATGATCAGCACCGACGACCAGCCGAGCGCGGCGAACTTCTTCGCCAGATCGGACGTCTTGGGCGCCTTCACCGCCGCCTCGTCGACCACGATCAGCTTGCCCTCGGCCGCCTTGGCCGACAGCGCCGTCTTGAGGCCGAGCTTGCGGACCTTCTTGTTCAGGTCGTGGGCGTGGTCGCGCACCACCGGGCCGAACACCGTGCCGCCGCCGCGCCGCTGCGTGGTGCGGGCCGAGCCCATGCGCGCGTTGCCGGTGCCCTTCTGGCGGAACAGCTTGCGGGTCGAGCCGGAAACCTCGCCGCGGGTCTTCACCTTGTGGGTGCCGGCGCGACGCTTGGCAAGCTGCCAGTTCACCACGCGCGCCAGGATGTCCTTGCGCGCCGGCAAGCCGAACACGGTGTCGTCGAGCTCGATCTCTCCGGCCTGCTTGTTGTCGAGTGTCGTGACGGGACACTTCATGACTACTGATCCTTCTCTTCCGCTGCGGCTTCCGGAGCAGCAGCTTCTGGAGCGGCCTCCGCGGGCGGGGCCTCTGCCGACTCGGGCTTGCTCTTCAGGCCGGCCGGGAAGGGAATTCCTTCCGGCGCGCCGCGCTTCACGGCGTCGCGCACCATGACCCAGCCACCCTCGGCGCCCGGCACCGCACCCTTCACCAGGATCAGCCCGCGGTCCTCGTCGATCGAGACGATCTTCAGGTTCTGCGTGGTGACGCGGCGGTCGCCCATGTGGCCGGCCATCTTCTTGCCCTTGAACACACGGCCCGGGTCCTGATTGTTGCCGGTCGAGCCGTGCGAGCGGTGCGAGATCGACACGCCGTGGCTGGCGCGCAGGCCGGCGAAGTTGTGCCGCTTCATGGCGCCGGCGAAGCCCTTGCCGATCGAGGAGCCGGTCACGTCGACGAACTGGCCCGCCACGAAGTGGGCAGCGGACAGCTCCTGCCCCACTTCGAGCAGCGCGTCGTTGGAGACGCGGAACTCGACGACGCGGCGCTTCGGCTCCACCTTCGCCTTGGCGAAGTGGCCGCGCTGCGGCTTGGTCACCCGGTTCGGCTTGGCCTTGAACGCGCCGAGCTGGACCGCGTCATAGCCGTCCTTCTCGGAGGTGCGCACCGCCACCACCTGGCAATCTTTCATCTGCAGAACGGTGACCGGCACGTCCTCGCCTTCCGGCGTGAACACCCGGGTCATGCCCATCTTCTGCGCAATCAGACCAGTACGCATCGTCCCTAGCCCTTCAGCTTGATCTCGACGTCAACGCCGGCGGCAAGGTCGAGCTTCATCAGCGCATCGACCGTCTGCGGGGTCGGATCGACGATATCGAGCAGCCGCTTGTGCGTCCGGATCTCGAACTGCTCGCGGCTCTTCTTGTCGACGTGCGGCGAGCGCAGCACCGTGAACTTCTCGATCCGGGTCGGCAGCGGGATCGGCCCGCGAACCTGTGCACCGGTGCGCTTCGCCGTTCCGACGATCTCCGAGGTCGACTGGTCGAGCACCCGGTGGTCGAAGGCCTTGAGGCGAATGCGAATGTCTTGGCTGTCCATCTTCCGCGCCATCCAAAAATTCAGCGCCGGCCCGGAATTGGGCCGGTGCTTTATACTCTGTCTCTACTTCTTGATGCTGGCGACGACGCCGGCGCCGACGGTGCGGCCGCCCTCGCGGATGGCGAAGCGCAGGCCCTCGTCCATCGCGATCGGCGCGATCAGCTCGACCGACATGGTCACGTTGTCGCCCGGCATCACCATCTCCGTGCCTTCCGGCAGCGTCACCACGCCCGTCACGTCCGTCGTGCGGAAGTAGAACTGCGGGCGGTAGTTGGTGAAGAACGGCGTGTGACGGCCGCCCTCCTCCTTGGTCAGGATGTAGGCCTCCGCCGTGAAGTTCGTGTGCGGCGTGATCGAGCCCGGCTTGGCCAGAACCTGGCCGCGCTCCACGTCCTCGCGGCCCACACCGCGCAGCAGCGCGCCGATGTTGTCGCCCGCCTCGCCCGAGTCCAGCAGCTTGCGGAACATCTCGACGCCGGTCACGGTGGTCTTCACCGTCGCCTTCAGGCCGACGATCTCGACTTCCTCGCCGACCTTCACAACGCCGCGCTCGATACGGCCGGTCACCACGGTGCCGCGGCCCGAGATCGAGAACACGTCTTCCACCGGCATCAGGAACGGCTTGTCCTTCGGGCGCTCCGGCTGCGGGATGTAACGATCGACTTCGGCCATCAGCTTCAGGATCGCGTCGTGGCCCAGCTCCTTGTTGCTGTCCTCGAGGGCGGCCAGCGCCGAACCGCGCACCACCGGGATATCGTCGCCCGGGAAGTCGTACTTCGACAGCAGCTCGCGCACCTCGAGCTCGACCAGGTCGAGCAGCTCGGCGTCGTCGTCATCCTCAAACAGCTTATCTGTCATTAGTCATCCCACAGACCGCGCAGGGAGCCGGATAGAATGTGTTCGATCATGCGCCGCTGTTCTTCGTCGAGATCGGCTTTGAGAAGGGCCTGATTTTCCAACCGCATGGTATGGTCCAGACGCGCAATATCCTTGCTCGCTTTCTCCTTCGCGCGGTCGCGCAGGATATCATCAAGCGTCTTCGTCGGTACGAAGGCATAAACGAAAGTGCAGTTCATTGCCTCAGCCGCCTGACGCAGCGTCTTAATCGTGGTGGATCCGCTGACTTCGGCCTTCTCAATCACGGGAATGCGCGAAATCGATGTTCCCATACGAGCGGCAAGCTGGCGGACCGTCATGCCCAGAGCTTCGCGTATTGCCTTTATCCAGCCTCTTGGGGGCACGGCAAAAGACGTTTCGCGCAAGGGCGCGAAACGTCTTTCGAGTTGCTTGCGGGCAAGGGCGGCCTGATCTTCGTTCATATATATATGTCCTGATGAGCCGAAGATGTATATATAAATATGAACATATCAAGATATTTTGATCGTAAATTTATGATCGTTACCTCATAA
>DATCXZ010000175.1:0-5114 GCA_036570545.1 Kiloniellaceae bacterium | reverse complement strand
TGGAGCTGAACCGGGACTATTCCGACAACAACTGGCCGAACATCACCCGCAAGGGCGAGCCGCCGGCCGATGCGGAGGAGCATCGCAGCGAGGCAGGCAAGTACGACAAGTACTTCTCCGCCAAGCCAGGCCAGGGCGACGGGTGAGCGATTGCGGCCGCGCCTTGGCACGCGCGTCTAAGAAATGGTTCCTGGGGATGGAGCTGTGGAAGAATTCCCCTTGGGCGCGTGTGTTAACCACCCCAGGCTTTGCTGCGCATGAGGCCTAGGAAAACAAAGGCCTTTCGCACTTGCGGGAGTTGTTTTTCCACAGCCACTGTGATAAATTAGTTACAGGAAATTCTGATCCGCAGCAGCGCGCCGTCGGAGAATACCGATGGCGCGGTTGTTTGTTTCGTATACCGCAGCAGCCGGTCCCAAGACCCGGCAGGGCGGCTAACGGCGATCCCGCGGCAGTTCCACCTGCGGCCGGCCGTACGTGTTCCGCTGCGGAGGGCACCGGAATTGCAGGTGGGCTAAAGGCGAGCCAAGGCCCGCGCGGCAACAACTGGTGGCGAGTGATCGCGGTGAGCCAACATCAGTGACAGAGGATATCCAGCCAGAGATATCACGGCCCAAGGGTATCACGACAAGGATCCGGAACAGGCGCTGCTGAACCGTCGGTCGGGAGCAGACACAGTCAAAGGGTTCGCGACCGAACCCCATCCGATTGGAGAGAGCCTAGCATGGCAAAGAGCGAATACGGTGAAGGTGATTACGTTGTTTATCCGACCCACGGCGTTGGCAGGGTCCTCGGCGTCGAGACGCAGCAAGTCGCCGACATCACTCTGGACCTGATCGTCATCAAGTTCGAAAAAGACCGCATGACGCTGCGTGTGCCCGTCGAGAAGGCCGCCAACTCCGGTCTGCGCAAGCTGTCCAGCCGCAAGATGATGGATACCGCCCTGACCACCCTGAAGGGCCGCAGTCGCGCCAAGCGCACCATGTGGAGCCGGCGCGCTCAGGAGTACGAGGCGAAGATCAATTCCGGCGATCCGGTGTCGATCGCCGAGGTGGTGCGCGATCTGCATCGCAGCGCCGATCAGCCCGACCAGTCCTACAGCGAGCGCCAGATGTATCAGGCCGCGCTGGACCGGCTGGCGCGCGAGCTGGCGGCGGTCGAGAAGATCGACGAAACCGCGGCTGCTCTGAAGCTGGAAAAGCTGCTGGCCGCCTGAGAGGTCGCGCGGGGCGCCGCTGGCCGTTGGCGCCGGCGCATGCCCCCGCAGCAGGTAGCTCGTTGGCGCCCGACATTCCCGCCCCCGCAGGCGCACTTTCTCACCGACAAAGCCGGTCGAGTGTGAGAGTCTGAGAATTCCCGACTCCACTACGGAAGGAATCGACGCCGAGATCATGGGCGATCGGCAGAAGTTTGCGATTCTCAGTGCCGCGCGCCGGGTCTGGGCGGTTTCGTCCATTCATGGCGAGGTCGCCGCGCTGAACCGGCTGCACCGCGCGATGATTCCCCGGCTCGAGCCCGGCGACTGCCTCGTCTACCTCGGCAACCTGATCGGCCGCAGCACCGGGGCCACCGCGACTCTCGACAGCCTGCTCCGCTTCCGCAGCCTGTTCCTGGCGCGGCCCGACGCCTTTGCCTGCGACGTGGTGCATCTGCGTGGCAGCCAGGAGGAGATGTGGCAGAAGCTGCTGCAGCTTCAGTTCGCCACCGATCCCAGGGCTGTGCTGCAGTGGATGCTCGACCAGGGCCTCGCAGCCAGCCTGGAGTCCTACGGCATCGCGCCCGCCGACGGCCTGCGCGAGGCGGCCGCCGGGCCGCGCCAGCTGACCCGCTGGACCGGCGCGCTGCGCGAGCGCATCCAGACCCACGCCGGCCATTGGCAGCTCCTCGGCAGCCTGCGCCGCGCCGCCTACACCAAAAGCATCGACGGCACGGGCGGCACCGGCAATGCAGCCGGGAACCAGGGCTGGGGACTGCTGTTCGTAAACGCCGGCCTCGAGCCCGAGCGGCCGCTGGAGGCCCAGAAAGACAGTTTCTGGTGGGGCGGCAGCGGCTTTGCCGCCCTCGACCGCCCCTACCGCGGCTACCGCCGGGTGGTGCGCGGCTTCTGCCCGCAGCATCCGGGCCTCGACCTTGGCGGTTTTACGGCAACACTCGACGCCGGCTGCGGCTTTGGGGGCCCTTTGCTTGCCGCCTGCTTTGCCGTCGATGGCAGTCTGGTGGACGAAATCGAGGTCGCTGCCTAAACCCGGCAACCTTGCCGCGCCGGGCGCGTTCAACAAATCGCGAGGCGCGCAGTGATCCATAGCTGTCTTCCCTGCGCATGTCCTAGTGTAGCAGTAGGGTATCCCCCGACTTCCGACCCTCCTGCCGGAATTCTCCCGGCTGGAGCCTTGCCAGGGAGGAGGACGACGTCATGCCGCAGTTCGAAGATGCGCAAGCCCAGAGGGCCGAGGCCCGCTTCATCCGACAGTCGATGGCCGAGCCCCTGCTGTCGCGCGACCGCGAATACCGACTGGCGCGCTCGTGGCGCGAGGACGGCGACGCCGACTCCCTGCAGGAGCTGATCCGCGCCTACACCCGCCTGGTGGTCTCGCTGGCGACCAAGTTCCGCAACTATGGCCTGCCGATGAGCGACCTCATCCAGGAAGGCACCCTTGGGTTGTTGCAGGCTGCCGGCCGGTTCGAGCCGGAGCGCAACGTCCGCTTCTCGACCTATGCCTCGTGGTGGATCCGCTCGGCGATGCAGGACTTTATCCTGCGCAACTGGTCGATCGTGCGCACCGGCACCACCGCGGCCCATAAGACGCTGTTCTTCAATTTCCGCCGTCTGCGCGCGCGCATCGAGGAAACCTCCGGCCGGCCGTTCGACGACGACGGCCGCGCCGCCGTGGCCGCCGAGCTGTCGGTGCCGGTGAGCGACGTCAGCCACATGGAAGGCCGCCTCTCGATAACCGACCAGTCGTTGAATGCGCGCGTCGGCGAGGAAGGCGAAACCGAATGGCAGGACCAGCTCACTGACGATCGGCTAAGCCCGGAAGACCTGGTTATCACCGTCCACGACAGCCTGACCCGCAACGAGTGGATCGAGCAGGCCTTGCTGGAGCTGAGCCAGCGCGAGCAGACCATCATCCGCGCGCGGCGCCTCTCCGACGACAGCGCCACGCTGGAGGAGCTCGGCGAAACCCTCGGCGTCAGCAAGGAGCGGGTGCGCCAGCTCGAGCAGCGGGCGCTGCAGAAGATGAAGAGCCTGCTGCTGGAGCGCGTCAGCCGGCCCGGCGACCTCTTCGGCGAGACCTGATTCTCACTTCTCGGCGATCAGCCGGAACACGCCGATCTTACCGGCGCGCCCGCGCATCTGGTGCTCGCCGAGGTCGGCCACCTGCCATGTCGGACCGAGCTGCGCGCGCGTCGCCGCCGACATCAGGATCGCGGCCTCCCCCTCGCCGGCCGACTCTTCCTTGCCGTAGGCCTCCAGACGGTTTGCAACATTCACCGTATCGCCGATGAGGGTGTAGTTCACCCGCCCCGGCGCGCCGATGTTGCCGACAATGGCGGCGCCCGAATGCACACCGATGCGCAGACGCACCGGAGCCAGGCCCCTGGCCTTGCGCGCCCGGTTGTCGGCGACCACCGCCCGCATGATCTCCAGTGCGGCGCGGCAGGCTCGCTCGGCATGGTCGGGCTGGTCGTCCGGCGCGCCCCAGAAAGCCATCACCGCGTCCCCCATGTACTTGTCGAGCGTGCCGCCGCTGGCATCGATCGCCGCGGCCACAAGGGCAAAGTGGTGATTGAGGAAATCGGCGGTGTCACGAGGCGTGAGACGCTGGCTGGCGGCGGTGAAGCCGACGATGTCGGTGAACATCACGGTAACCGGGCGCTCCTCGGACTCGACTCCGCCCTCGCCGAGGCGGATGAGGCGCATGACCAGGCTCCGCGGCACGTAGGTCTCGAACCAGCGCAGGCCGGAAAGCATGGCGTTGAAGGCCTCGGCAGCGCTGTCGAGCTCGCGGAAGGCGCTGGCCTTGGCCTGCGGCGCGCGGCGAAAGTCGAAGGTGCTGACGGCCTGAGCGGCGGCGGCCAGATCGCGCACCGGCCGCGCAATGGAACGGCCGAGCACCACCGCGGTGAGCAGCGCCAGGGCGAGGATGCCGAAGCCGATCCAGCCGGCCAGCATCAGGCGGTCGAATGCGGTGGAATCGACCTCGCTGGCAGGTGCATAGACGCCCATGTAGAGCTGCTCCGGACCATAGCCGCCGATCACTCGGTAGAGATAGTAGACATACTCGCCGTCAACGTTCCGGCGATGGCCCAGTAGCGATCCGCCGAAGTCCTTGAGCTGTTCCAGCGGCTCCCTGTCCTCGTTCCAGATCGTCGCCAGCAGGGGGTCGCCGACCTCCGCCAGTCCCGGCAACGGTTTCTCCGGGCCGAGGCCGACGACATTGTCGATCAGCGCAGGATGCGCCAGCACGCGGTCCCGGCCATAGAGGACAAAGGCGTGCCGCAGGCCGGTCTGCAGCGTGAAGTCGTCGACAAAGTGCGACAGCGCCTGAACCGACACCACCGAGGAGATCACCGCAAGCAAGCGGCCGTCCCGCGTCACCGGGGTGGAGATCGTCAGGTGCGCCTGGCTCAGGTTCTCCACCCAAAACACGCCGCCCCACTCGGGACCGGCATCCGGCGCCATCGTGGCGACCATGCGGCGGATCGCCGGCTCGGGTTCCTGCGGATTGAAAAGCCGCACCAGACCGCGCTGGCCGCGGCCGACGCGCAGCGACCAGCCTTCGACCGAGAAGTAGCCGATGCCGGTCACCTGCGGTGCTGCCGCGAGGGCGCCGAGCAGCGCATCCGCCAGGTTCTCGCGATCTTTCGCGCCGATCTCGCCGCGGCCGATCATCTCCGCGAGGAATTCCGACTGGCTGCGCGCCGCCCCCAGGTGGATGGTGATCTGGTCGATCAGCCGGGCCACGGCCACGTCGGCGGTCTTACGCAGGAGGGTGACGGTATTCTTCTGCGCTGTCCCGAGCGCCACCCACATGACGGAGGATACGGCCACCAGCACGATGAGGCCGAAGCCGAAGATCAGCGCCACGGCGATGGTCGGACGCCAGCGGCGC
>DATCXZ010000174.1:0-3464 GCA_036570545.1 Kiloniellaceae bacterium | reverse complement strand
CGGCCGGCGGCGGCGCGGCCATGCTGTGGCATGCGGCGGCGGGCCGCGCGGAGGCGCTGCACTATGGCATGCGCGCGCCGGCGAGGCTCGACCCCGCCGACTTCCCGCTCACCGGGCGCGAATCGGCCGGCGACCTCTTTCCCTGGAAGGAGGTCGAGGGCGACCGCAACGTGATCGGCGCCACCGCAGTCGCCGTGCCCGGCCTGGTCGACGGCATCGGCAAAGCCCACGCGCGCTACGGACGCCTGCCGTGGAAGGATCTGGTGATGCCGGCGGTGGCCCTGGCAAAGGAGGGATTCCCGGTCGACTGGTACGTCGCGCTGCTGATTACCGCGGCCGCACGCCACCTGGCGCGGGACCCCGACGCGGCGGCGCGCTTCCTCGATGACGGCCGCTGGCCGAAGGTCGCCAACTGGACCGCGCTGTCGAACCTGCGCATCGACATGTCGTCGATGGCGCCGAGCCTGCTGGAGATCGCAGAGCACGGGCCGCGCGCGCTCTATGAAGGCGACCTCGCCGCCGCCCTGGCCACGGACGTCGAGGCCAAGGGCGGCTCGCTCAGACTGTCGGATCTGCAGGCCTACGAGGCCGAGTGGCAGGAGCCGCTCAGCGTCGCCTACCGCGCCGCGCGCTTTCATGTGACGCCGCGGCTGACCGCCGGCCCCACCATCGCCGACGCCTTCACGCGCCTGGAAAGCGGCTTCACGCCTGGCGAGCGGCCCGACGGCACCGCCTTCGCCGCCTATGCCGCGGCACTGAAGGGCGCCTATGTGGGACGCCTCGCCAACGACGGTGACGGCGACGGCGACGGCGAAAACGAGGATCCGGCGGCACCGGCCTCGACCACCCATTTCTCGGTGGTCGACGGCGACGGCAACATGATCGCCGTGACCCAGACCCTGCTGTCATCCTTCGGATCGCGCGTGGTGTCGCCGTCCACCGGCCTGCTGCTGAACAACGGCGTCATGTGGTTCGATCCGGAACCCGGAAAAGCCAACTCGCTCGGCCCCGGCAAGCGCTGCCTGATGAACGTCTGCCCCTTCATCGGCGAGATCGCAAAGGACGACGGCGGGGTCCGGCGCTTCGCGCTCGGCGCCTCCGGCGGGCGCAAGATCATGCCGGCGGTAGCCCAGCTCGCCTCCTTCCTCGCCGACTTCGGCATGGGTCTGGAAGACGCCTTCCATCATCCACGCATCGATGTCTCCGGCGGCGACACGGTGATCGCCGACGACAGCCTGCCGGAAGCCACGCTCGCCGCCGTCCGCGCGCAGCACGCGGTGGTGACGACGCGCCGCGCGCCCTACCCCTACGCCTTCGCCTGTCCGGCCGGCGTGCTGCACGAGGAAGGCGGCGGCAACTGGGGCGCCACCGAGCCCTTCTCACCCTGGGGCGACGCGGTCGCGGCCGGCTGAAGTCCTTCCGCGGCCTTCTTGATCAAGCGCAGGGCGGTACCTACCGCGGCGGGCGATGCCTGTCGCCGGTGGGCGGCGGCCGTCGAGGCCGACGGCAGAATCTGCGAGCCGCCATCGTTCTGCCCCAACGCCGAGCGCTTCCACCTGACCCACGCCCGCTTAGGCACACCACCGGCGCCGACAGGTGAAGGCAGCGGAGGAATGACGATCCGGCAGTAGCGGATAGCGGCCACGCCGCCCCCTTTACTCACGTCGACAGCGGGCGGCGCGGCGATGCTGAACAAGCCCATAATCCGCCAGCGAAAAAAGTCGGATATTTCCCTTGCATCGAGATTGCGATGGGCATATTTACCGCCTGCCCAAATTCGCACGTGCCCGTGGTCGCTCCCACGACGCCAACGACTTTCGAGGTCGGGACGGCGGGGCTCCTCCAAAGCTTCGGAGGGTCGAGCGGCTTAAAGCAACGACGTAGAGGGCTTTTTTGGTCTCTGCCGGCTTTCCAAAAGCCGGGGTCACTGAAGAGGCAGCTACATCCTTGCCGGTCGTGCGGAGCGGGCCTCCCGTTCCAAGCAAAGGCAGCACAACGAGGGTCGCGACGGTCATGCCGCTATCGGTGTGTCCGCGCGACGGCCGCACCGCATCGGGCCGCCGTCTCCACAACGGCGGAGCTCCCGGTCCGGCGACGGCGCATCTTGGACGTCGTTATTTACGGGAGACCCCGATGACCGACCGCGTTCGCGAGTTCCTGCGCACCACCCGCCCCGAAGGGCCCTGCCTTGTCGTCGATCTGGAAGAGGTGCGGCGGAACTATCTCGCCTTCGAGCGCGCGCTGCCCGACAGCCGCATCTTCTATGCCGTGAAGGCCAACCCGGCGCCGGAGATCCTGGCCGGCCTCGCCGCGCTCGGCTCCTGCTTCGACTGCGCCTCGATCCCGGAGATCGAGGCCGCGCTGGCCGCCGGCGCGACGCCGGAGCGCATCTCCTTCGGCAACACCATCAAGAAGGAGCGCGACATCGCCGCCGCCTACCAGCTCGGCGTGCGCCTCTTCGCGGTCGACTGCATCCCCGAGGTCGAGAAGATCGCCCGCGCCGCCCCCGGCGCGCGGGTGTTCTGCCGAATCCTCTGCGACGGCGCCGGCGCCGACTGGCCGCTGTCGCGCAAGTTCGGCTGCACGCCGGGCCATGCGCCGGAGGTGCTGGAGGCGGCGCACCGCGCCGGCCTCGTGGCCGCCGGCATCTCCTTCCACGTCGGCTCGCAGCAGCGCAACACCGCGGCCTGGGACGCCGCCGTCGCCAGCGCCAGCGAGATCTTCCAGATCATGGCGCAGCGCGGCATCCGCCTCACCCTGGTGAACCTCGGCGGCGGCTTTCCCGCGCGCTACCGCGGCGACGAGCCGGCGGCCGAGCGCTACGGCCTCGCCATCCGCGAGTCGATCCTGCGCCACTTCGGCAACCGCCTGCCCGAGACCATCATCGAGCCGGGTCGCGGCATGGTCGGCTCCGCCGGCATCCTGAAGACCGAGGTGGTGCTCATCTCGCGCAAGGATCCCGCCGAGGACACGCGCTGGGTCTTCCTCGACATCGGCAAGTTCGGCGGCCTCGCCGAGACCATGGACGAGGCAATCCGCTACCCGATCCGCAGCCGGCGCGACGGCAGCGAGGCCGGCCCCTGCGTGCTGGCCGGGCCGACCTGCGATTCGGCCGACGTGCTCTACGAGAAGACACCCTATCTGCTGCCGCTGTCGCTGGAGATCGGCGACGAGCTGCTGATCGAGGGCACCGGCGCCTACACCACCACCTACGCCTCGGTCGGCTTCAACGGCTTCGCGCCGCTGAAGTCCATCGTCATCTAGCGGCGCCGGCGGAGACGACGTCGATGCTGACGATCGACGACGAGGCGCCGGGCGAGGCCGGCGCCCGCGAGGTGCTGCTCGACCGCGCGTTCGGTCCGGGGCGCTTTGCCAAGACCTCCGAGCGGCTGCGCGAGGGGCGCCTGCCGGTGCTCGCCCTCTCGGCCCGGGAGGACGCCACGCTGATCGGCACCGTCCGCCTC
>DATCXZ010000173.1:0-12799 GCA_036570545.1 Kiloniellaceae bacterium | reverse complement strand
CCTCGAAGGCGGCCCGGTGGCGGGCGTCGCGCGGGCTGGCGGGGTCGTTGAGGTCGTAGGCGGTCAGCATGGAAAGGCCCGCCGGCACCGGCATCACCTCCACGACCCGGCTGTCCGGCTCGCCGCGGTTGCACAGCCAATAGGCGTCGCGGTTATCGGCCACCACCAGGTTGAAGCTGCGGTAAGCCCGGGGGTCCAGTTCGGCGAGAGCCTCGGCCGCGGTCAGGGCGTCGGCATGGTCGAGCGCCTCCAGCACCAGCTCGCCGCGGCTGCGCTTGCCGGGGGCGGGGCCCAGGCTGCCGCGGCGGTTCAGGATGGCGGCCACCACGCCGTGGTCGTTGAGGCCGAGCCAGGAGCCGCCGGCCGAGCGATCGAGGCCGGCGACCACCTCCGGCCGGTCGGGCCAGTGGCGCCCTGGCGCCGCCCAGGGGCGGTCGACCATCTCGTCGCGGTTGGCGGCCAGGATCACCGGCCAGGGGTGTCCGGGGCGGCGCAGGATGACCAAGGTGCACATGATTTCTCTGCGGGGTGACGGTTCGGGAAGCTTGCGGCAGGCGTGGTAGATGTTTATCGCGGCGCAGAAGAACGCTATAACCCCCTCTGATAACCGCTGCTGCATCGCAGCAGACCATACTTTCCCGGGCCGCACCAGGAGACCCAGAGAACGATGGCGACATTCAGCGACCGCGAAAAAGCTTTCGAGGACAAGTACAAGCACGACCAGGATCTGCAGTTTCGCACCATGGTCCGGCGCAACAAGCTGCTCGGCCTGTGGGTGGCGCAGGAACTGCTCGGCCTCGAGGGCGACGCCGCGGAAACCTACGCCAAGGAAGTCGTCGCCAGCGATTTCGAGCAGCCTGGCCACGACGACGTGGTGCGCAAGATCATGGCCGACCTCGAGGCCAAGGGCGTCGACTTCAGCGAGCACCGCCTGCGCCACCGCATGGAAGAGATCATGGTCGAGGCCAAGCACCAGATCATGAGCGAGTAGGGGCGCCGCTGGCGGATTCCTCCTTGAGGGAGGGATCTGCACACATCTGGCGCGGCTATCTCAAGCGCCAACGACTACGCAGATGTCGTCCCGGGATTTATTCCCGGGACCCATTGGCGTCAGTGCGTGGTGATGTCCCGTGACATTTGCTTCCTCACCGGCCGCAGGCGTTGGAAGCTCCCCATCGACGCCATACTGAACGGACAGGGCAATGGGTCCCGGCAATGAATGCCGGGACGACAGTGGAGTTGTAGCTAGAGCAAGCCTCTCCGGCGTGAGATGTGTGAATGTCGTAGGGACAGGCCCCGGGACGACAGCCGAGGGGGTGGCAAGAGCGGGTCTCTCCCGCCGCGTTGCGAGTGCACGAGGCAGCCGCAAGACGTGCCGGCGTGCCCCCTTTAGAATCCACGTACCTGACGATCGGCTCCAAGGGGGGCGCGGCTGCCGCGCGACCGGGCGCTGGCTCGCAGCCGCTTGGCCACCAACAAAACTATCGACAAAAAAGTTAATGCAGCATAATCTTCGCTAATTCTGCAATTTGTCGAAACTAACGTGCCGGGGGAACGATGCGGCTTTTTTACGCCGACGATTACAGGCTGTGCGCGCTTAAGGGTGATCAGGCGATCGACATCACGGAGGTCGTGAAGGATCTTCCGCATGTGCGGCCGGAAGATCTGATGTCCCAGCTCATTGGAAGTTTCGCCGAGTACCGCGAGAAGATCGAAAGCGTCCTGGCGAGGTCCAGCGGGCCGGCGGTCCATACGGTGCGGACCCGCGCCCCATTGCCGAGGCCGCGCAACATCGTCTGCATGGCCAGGAATTACATGGAGAGTGGGGCGCTCGCCGAGCCGGATCCCATCAATGCCTTCCACAAGGCCCCGAACGCGGTGATCGGCCCGGATGAGACGATGGTTCTTCCGGACGTCGCCGCCAGCAACTTCGAATGCGAGGCCGAGATCGCGGTGGTCATCGGCAAGCGGGCGAGCCACGTGGCGGCCGCCGACGCCATGGCGCACGTCTTCGGCTATGTCCCCTTCCTCGACGGGTCGGCGCGCGGCCTGCCGCCGGACCGCAACACGTTCTTTCAAGGCAAGTCGCGCGAGACCTTCGCGCCGATGGGCCCCTGCATCGTCACGGCCGACGAGGTTGCGGACCCTTACGACATCCGCGTCCGCCTCTGGGTCAACGGCGATCTCAAGCAGGACTACAACACCTCCGACATGGCGTACAACATCGCCCGCTGCATCGAGTGGGTGAGCAGCATTCACGCGCTGGAGCCCGGCGACGTGCTGGCGATGGGCACCAACCATCGCGGACTCAGCAGCGTCCAGGACGGCGACATGATCGAATTGGACTGCGGCGGCATCGGGCGATTGAAGATCTTCGTCCGCGACGACCTCAAACGCCGCTGGCCGCGCGAAACGCGGGCCGAGCGGACGGAGCAGGGCTTGCCCCCGCTACCACCACAGGCCTCGGGCAAGTACGCCAAGGAGGAGACCCTCGCCTAGTTCGGAGCCGCAACCACAATCCGGAAGAGGGATGACGGAACCCTTCAATCCGGCAACGCCAATGGGAGGAAATCAGCATGACCAACGTGAGCAGTTTCGCACGGCGCGGTGCCTTGCCGATCGGTCTGGCACTTCTGGCACTGACAACCTTGCCTGCGTCCGCGCAGGACCTGCGTCAGATCACCTACGTGCAGCCAAGTCCATCGGCCATCAACTCATATCCCGTGCACGTTGCCATTGGCGAAGGCTACTTTGCCGATGAAGGGCTGGAGGTGATCCCGCAGTCGGTAAACGGTTCCTCGGCAATCCTGCAGGCCTTGGCCTCCGGCCAGGCCCAGTTCGGCCGGCCGGGGCCGGCGCCCGTCATCCAGGCCAACGCCCGCGGTGAGGAGGTCGTGTTCATCTACAACTCCCTGCCGCGCAGCTCGTTTGGAATTCTCGTGCAGGCGGAGTCCGAGTACCAGGAGCCCGATGACCTCAAGGGCAACCCGATCGGCGTCGGTACCGCGGACGGAGCCGAGGTCGGCTTCGCGCAGACCATCCTTTCCGACTACGATATGTCGGAGCCCGAAGACTACACCTTCATCCCGGTGGGCGACGGCGGGACAGCGCTGGCCGGCCTGATGCGCGGGGAGATCGTGGCCTATGTCGGTGGTGTCGCGGACCGCGCCATCCTGACCTATCGCGGCATGCCAATGCGCGACATCACCCCCGACCGCTTCCAGACGCTGTTCGGGAATGGATACGCCGTGACGCGGGAGTTCCTGGAGGAGAACCGGGACGTCGTGGAAGGCATCGGCCGGGCGATGGTGAGAGCCACCCACTTCACGCGCGATCCGGCAAACCGGGATCGTGTGGTCGAGCACATCGCCGCAGGCAACCCGCAGGAGGCTGAGGATCCTGCTTACGCCAACGCCTTGCTGGACACGGTTCTGGAGAAGGGCGTGCCGCACAACCTCGAGAACGGCTGGGGCTACAACGATCCGGAGCACTGGCAGATCTGGCACGACAGCCTGCTGGCGACCGGCGAGCTCGAGGCGCCGCTCGAGGACCTTGAATCGGTCTATACGAACGAGTTCATAGAGACCTGGAACCAGCAGTGAATACGGCAGTGAATCAGGTGAGATCGGTCGCGCAGGATGCGCGGCCGGTCTACGTGCTCACGGGTGTGAGCAAGTCGTTCCCGAAGCGCAACATCCAGGCGCTTGACCGGATCGACCTGACTCTGCGGGAGGGCAGCTTCTCGTCCGTCATTGGTGCGAGCGGCTGCGGCAAGTCCACGCTGCTCAAGATCATGGCGGGGCTTATCCCGCCCTCGTCCGGTAGCGTGGTGCTGCAGGGAAAGCCGGTCATGGGGCCGCGCGAAGACATCGGGATGATGTTTCAGCAAGCCACCCTGTTCCCGTGGCGGACGGTGATGGAGAACGTGGTTCTGCCGATCGAGATCCGCGATGGCAAGAAAGCAGCGCGGGCAGCGCATGGCAGGGCGCGCGAACTGCTGAGCATGGCTGGCCTCGAAAGGTTCGACCACGTCTACCCCAACGAGCTGTCGGGCGGCATGGCGCAGCGCGCGGCCATCTGCCGGATGCTCGTCTCCGAGCCTTCGGTGCTGCTCCTGGACGAGCCGTTCAGCGCGCTGGATGAGCTGACCCGTGACTTCATGAACATGGAGCTGCAGCGGATCTGCCTGGAGCGCAACGCGACCACCTTCCTCGTGACGCATTCGATCCCCGAGGCGGTCATCCTGTCCGACGTCGTCTACGTGATGTCTCCGCGCCCGGGCCGTTTCGTTGAAGAGGTCGTGGTGGACCTCCCGCGGCCCCGGACGCTGGACATGATGACGACGCCCCGCTTCGGCGCGCTCGTAGACCGCATCCGCGGCCACCTCGACAAAGGAGCGTTCGTATGACGCAGGTATCCCCGGGCGATGCGAATCCCTATGCGGCGGACGCGGCCTCGACGGTCTGGGTCGAGGAGGTTTCCTGGCTTGACCGGATTCCTCGTTCTGTCGCCAGGGCGGCGATCTTCGTGATCTTTGTCTGCATCTGGCAACTTGTCTATCTGTCAGGCCTGGTTTCGCCGATCATTCTTCCGTCTCCGCTCGAGACCGCCGAACAGCTCTACTTCGTCGGGCATAACCTGGTTACCGGCGATTACATGCTCGGCCCGCTATGGATAACCCTGAAGGAAGTTTTCTACGGCTTCATCCTGGCGACGGTTATCGGCTTCACGCTCGGCGTGCTCGTCGGTGAGACGGCCTTTGGTGAGCGGGCGGTGATGCCGTACCTGGTTGCCCTCGACACGATGCCCAAGGTCGCGTTCGCGCCCCTCTTCATCGCGTGGCTTGGCTTCGGCATCGAGTCGAAAGTGGCGCTGGCCACATACATCGCGACCTTTCCCATCATCGTCGGCACCGCGGCCGGGCTGCACGCCGCCGATGAGAACGCGCGCATGCTGTTCAAGACCATGGGCGCCAGCCGCTGGCAGGCGCTGATCAAGATGAAGCTCCCCACCGGCATGCCGCACTTCTTCACGGGCCTGAAGATCGGCTCGGTCGGGGTCATGGCCGGTGCCATAACCGGCGAGTTCCTTGGCGGCGGAAAGGGGTTCGGCGAGCTGATACGCGTAGCCTCGACCAATCTTCACACGGCCCGCGTCTTCTCGCTCATAATCTACCTGAGCATCATAGGGCTCGCGGTCTTCATGTTCGTCGTATGGGCACAGCGCCGCTTCGTCTTTTGGCAGAAGTCGAGCGCGATCATGGACACCTAAATCGGTACGCGGCCCGCCCCGCGCGGGTGATGCTGACTTATCGCCGCGTCATTATGGCCAGCTTCGCGACGACTTTACTTCGATGTGCTTGTCGTTTATCAGAGCCTCCAATGCATCGTGGGGAGTGGTGGCGTGGTACTGCTGGTTGACACACCGACAAAGGCCCAGTCGCTAGGACTGTCGGCCTTCGATGCGATCAAGACGGACATCCTTTATGCCGAACTCGCGCCGGGTGAGCAGCTCCGCCTGCGCGTGCTGTGCGACCGCTATGGCTGCGGCGCCTCTCCCATCCGCGAGGCACTGAATCAGCTCGCCAGCGACGGCTGGGTCGTGCGGATCGACAGGCGCGGCTTTTTCGTATCGCCGACCTCGGAGGAAGAGTTTCAGGACATTCTGACGAACCGGTGCTTCCTCGAGGCCGAAGCGCTACGGCGAGCGATCGCGCTCGGCGACAGCACCTGGGAAGAACGGGTGCTTCTTGCCCACCATCGCATGAACCGCGTGCCGCGTCATGGCCAGCGGGAAGACAACGAGGTAAACCGGGACTGGGAAGCGGCGCATAAAGCCTTCCACATGGCGCTGATCTCCGGGTGCGGCTCGCGCATTCTGCTGGCCAACTGCGAGAAGCTCTACGACCTCAATATTCGTTACCGTTTCCAATCGCGCCGGAAGTCCCGGCAGACGAGGACGGTATCGGTCGAGCACGATGCCTTGAAAGATCTGGTGTTGGCGCGGCGGAGCGACGATGCCGTAGCGGCGCTGACGAGCCACTTCATGAAGACCGGACGTTTCCTGTTTGAAAAGACGTCGCGAGGCACTGTTAAGCGCTGAGCCTGCGTGACGTTTGATGCGTGGAGCCTCTTTGGGCGCTGCAAGGGCGCCTGTGCGTCCTTCGAGACGCCCGCCCGGGCTGTCGCCCGCCCGGGCTCCTCAGGATGAGGTAAATCTTTGGGGGCACGAAGAAAAACCTCATGCTGAGGAGGCGGCGAAGCCGCCGTCTCGAAGCACGCAGGCCGGACAACTGTGGTACGGCCCCCGCCTATGGCCCCACCTACCAGTGTTTGCGGCCATCGCACCGCCGCAGTCGACCACTCCACCTGTCACCCTCGGGCTTGTCCCGAGGGCCCATTCCTCCGCGGCACCGCGCCTCTCGAGAGCGGTCAGGAGCCTGTTTCGGGCATGGATTGCCGGGACAAGCCCGGCAATGACAGTTTGATAAGGCTTGATAAGGCGCTTGGCAGTTGCGAGAGCGCCACGCGAGATGTGTGAATGCCGTAGGTCTAAGACGTGGGGCCGAAGACGCGGGTGAAGATGGTGTCGACGTGCTTGGTGTGGTAGCTGGCGTCGAAGCAGGCGGCGAGCTTGTCGTCGGGGACCTTGCCGGCAATCTCCGGGTCGGCCTTCAGGAGCTCCAGGAAGTCGCCTTCGCCGCCCCAGACTTTCATCGCGTTGCGCTGCACGAGGCGGTAGGAGTCCTCGCGGCTGATGCCGGCCTGGGTCAGCGCCAGCAGCACGCGCTGCGAATGCACCAGGCCGCCGAGGCGGTCGAGGTTCTTCTGCATGGCGTCGGGATAGACCAGCAGCTTCTCGACCACGCCGGCGAGACGGTTCAGCGCGAAGTCGAGCGTCACCGTCGTGTCCGGCGCAATCATGCGCTCGACGGAGGAGTGCGAGATGTCGCGCTCGTGCCAGAGCGCCACGTTCTCCAGCGCCGGCACCACGGCGGCGCGCACCAGGCGGGCGAGGCCTGTGAGATTTTCCGTCAGCACCGGGTTGCGCTTGTGCGGCATGGCCGACGAGCCCTTCTGCCCAGGCGCGAAATACTCCTCGGCCTCGCGCACCTCGGTGCGCTGCAGGTGGCGGATCTCGATGGCGAGGTTCTCGACCGACGACGCGATGACGCCGAGGGTCGCGAAGAAGGCGGCGTGGCGGTCGCGCGGAATGACCTGCGTCGAGACCGGCTCCGGCGCGAGGCCGAGCTTCTTCGCCACGTAGTCCTCGACGAAGGGATCGATGTTGGCGAAGGTGCCGACGGCGCCGGAGATGGCGCAGGTTGCGATCTCCTTCCGCGCTGCCTCCAGCCGCGCGCGCCCGCGGGCAAAGGCGGCGTAGTGGCCGGCAAGCTTCACGCCGAAGGTGGTGGGCTCGGCATGGATGCCGTGGCTGCGGCCGACGCAGACGCTGTGCTTGTGCTCCAAGGCGCGCTGCTTCAGCGCCGCCAGCACGCGGTCCATGTCGGCCAGCAGGATGTCGGTCGCTTGCGTCAACTGCACGGCAAGGCAGGTGTCCAACACGTCGGAGGAGGTCATGCCCTGGTGCACGAAGCGCGCCTCCGGCCCCACGTGCTCGGCGAGGTTGGTGAGGAAGGCGATGACGTCGTGCCTGGTCTCGCGCTCGATCTCGTCGATGCGCTCGACCTCGAAGGCGCCGCGCTCCCACACCGCCTTGGCCGCCTCCTTGGGGATGACGCCGAGCTCGGCCTGCGCGTCGCAGGCATGCGCCTCGATCTCGAACCAGATGCGGAACCTGTTCTCCGGCTCCCAGATGGCGGTCATCTCGGGGCGGCTGTAGCGCGGAATCATGCGGGAATTTCCTGAAAGACGAAGGAGGGCCGGGAAAGCCCTGTTATAGCGGCGGGGGTGAGTGTCGGCAACGCGGGAGCCGCTTCTTCGATCGTCACCCTTGGCCTCGAGCCGAAGGTCCAGGGCGTGCGACGTGCGGGTGTCCTGGATGCTCGGGTCAAGCCCGAGCATGACGATTGGAGGAAGGGGAGAGGGCCTCTTACAGCAGCCCCAGGCTCCTGAAGCTCGTGTGGCCGGCGCGGCCGATGACGAGGTGGTCGTGGATGGCGATGCCGAGCTTCTCGGCGGCGCTGCGCAGTTCCTCGGTCATGGCGATGTCGGCGGCCGAGGGCTCGGTGTCGCCGCTCGGATGGTTGTGGACGAGGATGAGGGCGGCGGCGCCCAGCTCGAGGGCGCGCTTCATCACCTCGCGGGTGTAGACCGGGGTGTGGTCGATGGTGCCCTGCTGCTGCACCTCGTCGGCGATCAGGCGGTTGCGCTTGTCGAGGAACAGCAGGCGGAACTGCTCGATCTTCTGGTGCGCCATGGTCTGGCGGCAGTAGGCGAGCAGCTTGTCCCAGGAGGAGATGACGTCGCCGGCCATGGCCTCTTCGCGGGCGAGGCGCTCGGCCGCCTGGGTGACGATCTTCAGGGTGGCGATCGACGCATCGCCCATGCCCGGCACCTGTCGCAGAGCCGCAGGGTCGGCGGTCAGCACGCGGCCGATGCTGCCGAAGCGCGCCAGCAGCGCCTTGGCCAGCGGCTTCATGTCGCCGCGCGTCCTGGCGCCGAACAGCAGGAACTCCAGCACCTCGTAGTCGGCGAGGCTGGCGCCGCCGCGCTGCAGCAGGCGCTCCCGCAGCCGCTCGCGGTGACCGTGGTAGTGCGGCGGTTCGCCCGCATCCTCGACGCCCTGCCGCTTCCCGTTCTCGCGCTTTTCGCTCACCCGCCGCTCCCCAGCCGTGACGGACAATTAGAGAGCGGGACGCGTCGCCGTTCAACCGCAAGATGCCCGGCCAAGCTATCCAGACTGTCACCCTCGGCCCCCGAGCCGAGAGTCCAGAGCAAGCGGCGGAGTGGTTGCCCCTGGATGCTCGGGTCAAGCCCGAGCATGACGGCGTGGGTGGTTGGAGGGCGCGCGCGGGGAGGCTAGGCGTACGGCGGCTGGTGCCAGCCCTGGGGGGAGAGGGTGAAGATCTCGTAGCCGGTGGCGGTGACGCCGATGGAATGCTCGAACTGGGCCGAGAGCTTCATGTCGCGGGTGACGGCGGTCCAGCCGTCCTGCAGGATCTTCACCTCCGGGCGGCCGGCGTTGATCATCGGCTCGATGGTGAAGAACATGCCCTCGCGCAGCTTCACGCCGGCGCCGGGGCGGCCGTAGTGCAGCACGCTGGGCGCATCGTGAAAGACCTGGCCGAGGCCGTGGCCGCAGAAGTCGGTCACCACCGAGAAGCGCTGCTTCTCGGCGAAGGACTGGATGGCATGGCCGATGTCGCCCAGCGTCGCGCCGGGCTTCACCACCTCGATGCCGCGCATCATGGATTCGTAGGTCACCTCGACCAGGCGGCGGGCGATGATCTTCGGCTCGCCGACGAAGAACATGCGGCTGGTGTCGCCGTGCCAACCGTCGACGATGACGGTGACGTCGATGTTGATGATGTCGCCGTTGTCGAGACGCTTGTCGTCGCTGGGAATGCCGTGGCAGACGACGTGGTTCACCGAGGTGCAGATCGACTTGGGGAAGCCGCGATAGTTCAGTGGCGCCGGAATCGCGCCGCGCGCCTCGATGAAGTCGTGGCAGAGCTTGTTCAGGTATTCCGTCGTCACCCCCGGCTTCACCTCCGGGGTGATCATGTCGAGAGTTTCCGCCGCCAGGCGGCCGGCACGGCGCATGCCTTCGAAGCCGGCCTCGTCATGGATGACGTAGCCGCCTTCGGAGGGGCTCACCCGCTCGGCTGAATAGGTTTGCCTCATGAACTTCGGCCCTTCGTCGTCTGCTTGCCCCTTATCTAGGCGCTTTCACCCCGAATGCCAACGCCCCTCTGGCGCCCGAAGGGGCGCTGGCCGGGCGCTGCCGGCCCCGTTTCAGACACCAGAGGCCCAGACACCAGGGGCAGGGGAGTCGCCACCGCAATGCCCGTCGGCGACAGGCGGCAACTATAGCAGAGAACCTCGACTCCGTCCGCTTTGGCCTGGGTGAGGGCGGCGGCGTAGACCGGATCGATGTCGGCGGCCGCGGCGACCCGCGCGCAGTCGCCGCGCTGCACCAGGAAGAACAGTACCGCCCGGCCGCCGGCGCGCGCGACCGCGGCCAGCTCGGCGAGATGCCTGGTGCCGCGGGCGGTGACCGCGTCGGGGAACTCGGCGAGGCCGTCGCCGCGCGCCAGCGTCACGCTCTTGACCTCCAGATAGCAGGCGGGCGAGCTGGCCCGTTCCAGCACGAAGTCGACGCGGCTGTTGGCGCCGTAGCGGACTTCGCGCCGGAGGCTGTCGTAGCCGGCGAGCTCGGGAATGCCGCCGGCCGCCAGGGCCTCGCCGACCAGGGCGTTGGCCCGCCCGGTATTGATGCCGACGAGGCAGCCGGAGCGGCCATCGTCTTGTTCCGGGGCCTGCCCCTGGACCGCCACCAGCTCCCAGGAGTAGCGCAGCTTGCGCTTCGGGTTGTCGGACTGCGACAGCCAGACAGGTGCGCCGGGCTCGGCCAGGCCCAGCATGGAGCCGGGATTGGCGCAGTGGGCGACAACCTCGGTACCGTTCTCGAGCACCACGTCGGCCAGGAAACGCTTGTAGCGGCGCAGCAGGCGGCCCGGAAGCAGAGGCTCTGGAAATTGCATCGCGCCGGTCTAAGCTCTGAAGTTGTTCATTCCTCGTCTTCCAGCCAGTGCCGGAAGGGCACGTTCAGGAGGACGACGCAGGCTTGCAACTTGCCGGCAAGATCGCCACTCTGCAATGCATTAACCCTGATTCCGCGCTGTTCGCCTGGTGTCGGAACGCCTCCAAGGATCAGCCGATGAGCGCCTCTTCCCCGCACCGAATCGCCGCGGCCCCGGTTAAGGCAGTGGGCAAGGCACTGGCCGTCGTCGTGCTGCTGGTGGTGGCGGCCTGCGCAGCGGAGCCGACGGGACCGGCTGCAACCGGCGTCGCCAAGGGCACCGCGCTGCCGCCGCCCGGGGCCGGGGAGCCGGCAGCCGCTGGCCAGACGATGGCACCCGGGCAGCCGGTGGCCCCACCACTGCCCGAGCCCAGCAGCACCAGCGAGCCGTCGGCAGCCTCGGGCGAGCCGGTCATCGTGAAGGGCCCGGACGGCACGACCTGGGAGGCTTCCAGCAGCAAGGAACAGGAGGCCTACCAGGCCGACATCGAGGACTGCTACCGCTATGCCAGCGCGCAGACGCGGCGCGACGCGCAGTTCATCGACGACCGCAATGCCGGGATCGACACGCTGACCAACCGCTCGCCCTACTCTGGGCTGCGCCAGCGGGTGGACGAGTACGACCTGCGCAACCGGCGCAGCTCGCTGATGTCCTCCTGCATGGAGTCGAAGGGCTACGCGCGCGCCGATACCGTGCTGCCGCGGCTGGAATTTTGACTTGATGGTCCAGGACGCCAAGGTGGGGGCGGACGAGACGGGAGCCACCGTTACCGCCTGCCTGCTCATCATCGGCAACGAGATCCTGTCCGGGCGCACCCAGGACAAGAACCTGGCCTTCATCGGCGAGCGGCTGAACGGGCTCGGCATCCGACTGACCGAGGCGCGGATCATCCCCGACGTCGAGGCGACCATCGTCGACACGCTGAACGAAGTGCGGCGGCACTTCGACTATGTCTTCACCACCGGTGGCATCGGGCCGACCCACGACGACATCACCGCCGATTGCGTCGCCAAGGCTTTCGGCCGGCCGCTCGTCGTGACCCCGGAGGCGCGTGCCATCCTGGAAGCGCACTATCCGCCGGGAGAACTCACCGAGGCGCGCCTGCGCATGGCGCGCACCCCGGAAGGGGCGGTGCTGATCGAGAACCCGGTGAGCAAGGCGCCGGGCTTCCAGGTCGAGAACGTCTTCGTCATGGCCGGCATTCCGGCCATCATGCAGGCGATGTTCGCCAGCCTGCAGCACCGCCTGGTCGGCGGCACGCCGCTCAAGTCCCGCACGGTCGCGGTGGCGATGGGCGAAAGCTTCGTCGCCGACGGCCTCGCGCGGCTGCAGGCGCGCTTCCCCGAGGTCGAGATCGGCAGCTATCCGTTCAACAGGAACGGTGTCTTCGGCACCCGCCTGGTGCTGCGCGCCACCGCCGACGATCGACTGGCCGCGGCAGCGGGCGAGCTCGACAGCCTGCTGGCCGGCCTCGGCGCCAAGGGTGTCTGGGAAACCGCGCCCGAAGCGATGGAGCCCCAAGAGGTGGACCCCCAAACGATGGGCCCCGGGGCGATGGAGACGGTGCAGCGATGACCGACGAGGTGCCGCCGACAGACTTGCTGCCGCTGGTGTTCACCACCGCGCTGGTGGTCTACGTGCTGGCCCTCGGCAGTGTCGACCTGGCGCGCTCGGTCATCCGTATCGGGGCCATGACCTGCGCCGCCTTTTGCCTGGCAGTCTGGGGCGCCGCCGCGCTGGACCACGCGAGCTGGGGCGAGCCGGTGATCCAGGAGTTCTATGCGACGGCCTTGCTCGCCCGGCACCTGGGGACAGCGGGCGCCGCCGTCCTGCTGCTGCTGCTCGCGGCCGCGCTGCTGCTGGTCGCGGCACGCGAGATCTGGCGGCTGAAGCTGCGGCGCCTGAGGGACCCCTAGCAGGCCGTGGAAAAATCATTCGGGCCTGAGGCGCATCCTTCGAGACGGCGGCTGGGCCGCCTCCTCAGAGCTTGTGAATCTTTGAGGGCATTGTCGAGTTTTGGTTGCTGGCGGCTTGAGGCGGTGATTCCTTTTCTCAGTGGCCACTGAGGGAGGTAGCGATGGCGCGCGATGGGCT
>DATCXZ010000172.1:0-6486 GCA_036570545.1 Kiloniellaceae bacterium | reverse complement strand
GCCGACCCCGCCGTCATGGCGGCGCGCGTGACCGCGCGACGCGGCGACGCCTCGGACGCGACCGCCGCTGTGGTCGGGCGCCAGCTCGGCTACGACCTCGGCCGCCTCGACTGGCCGCGCCTCGATGCCGGGCAGTCAATTGCCAATCTGCAGGCCGAAGCAGGCCGCCTGCTCGACGGTCCTGCGTAATCCGTCCCGCCTTTGCCGCTCGTTAATCCTTCGCGTGCTATCCCCTGCTTCAACGGTGACAGCCGATTGAGCGTGTCGCGGATTGGGCAACCCGCAGGCGATGGGCCTGTGTGTTCGAAGGACACGGGGGGTTGCATACGGAACAATCGGCGTAGTCCAAGCGTCCATCTAAGGACATCAACGGCAAGAGGAAGCTTCGGCATATGATTCCGGCTTCGGCACGCGACGACGAAACAGAAAGTACCAATGGTGAACGCTCTGAGAGCCGCCTTGCGGCCTTGGCGCGAAATCTGGTCGAGACCGTAGGCGTGGAAGGCGCCATCCGCTACTGCAGCAGCCTCGGCTGGCGGGGCGTCCTGCGAGAGGTCGAGTTGCTGCGCAGGCAACAGGTGCAGACCGAGTAGATACCCCATGTCGGACGCCGGTCGGGGGGTCTGTGTCCGTTGAGCGATGGAGCCAGCATCGAGTGAAGCCCCCGCACACAAATAGTCGCCTGGAGACTTAGATCGGATCGTTGTCAGGTGGAACCGCGCCGCGGTTCCACCTGACAACGTGAATCCGATCTACTTCAAAAAGGTAGAGCAGATTCACAGGGTCGGTGGATCGCCTCTGGCGATTCCATCCGACCCTGATCTGCTCTAGCGGCGTGGCATTTTCTGGGGGAGCAGGCGCCTGCGGGCTACCCCCTCTGCCCGCCTTGTCGCCCGACAGCAGCGGGGCGCAGAGTGACCTTCACGCCGACTCCGGCGTGCCTACCCAGCCTGACACTTCCCTGTTTTCGATGAACCTCCCCGGCGCTTCGGCGCCGGGGCCCTTCTTCACGCCAGCAGGTCTTCATGCCAGCAGGAAGCCGTCGCCGAGCGGGTCGTCGACCTCCAGGGTGAAGCGCGCCTCGCCGGTGTAGTGGGCGGTGCCGGAGATCTCGGCGACGATGGCGCGCCAGGAACCGACGCGGGCCTCCTCCACCGGCGTGCCGGTGAAGCGCGCCCCGGTCAGGCTCTCGAAGTCGCGGGCCTGGCCAAGCACGATCTCGCCGCGGGTCCACTGCAGGGCCAGGCGCGCCGCGACGCCGGAGCCCGTCGGGCTGCGGTCGACCTGCCGTCCCGCGAAGACGCAGGCGTTGCGTGTCGGCGCCGCGGCGTGGGCATCGCCGCCGTCGGTGAAGATGGTGCCGTAGAGAAACGCGAGGTCGGCATCGTCGGGATGCGCGAGCGCGACCTGGGCGCGCGTCGCCTCGGAGATCGCTGCGCCGGCCTCGGCAAAGTGGCGCGCGGGCGTGTCCCGCAGATCGAGCCCGATGCTGTCGGCTGGCAGGATCGCGTAGAAGGCGCCGCCGTAGGCGATGTCGAGCTGCAGCGGCCCCCACTCGCGGCTGTCGATCATGATCTCGCGCGCAAAGGCGAAGGAAGGGACCGAGCGGAAGCTGACGGCGCCGGTCCTGAGGCCGCCGCCGTCGCGCCACACCTGCACCCGGGCGCGGACCAGCCCGCAGGGCGCCTGGATGGCGACCTCGGTTTCCGGCTCCCGTGCTTCGACCCGGCCTGAATCGACCGCCCAGCGTCCCAGCGCGATGATGGCGTGGCCGCACATGGTGGAGTAGCCCTGCCCGTGCAGGAAGAGCACGGCCAGGTCCGCCGCCGGATCGTCGGGCTCGACCAGCACCGCGCCGTACATCTCGGCATGGCCGCGCGGCTCATGCATCAGCAGGCGGCGGAAGGCGTCGTGATTGGCCAGCGCGTCGCGCCGCTTGTCCAGCAGGCGGCTGCCCTGCAGCTTCGGGTAGCCCGAAGTCACGATGCGCAGCGGCTCGCCGCCGGTGTGCATCTCGATGGTGGTGACCTCGAAAGCGCCGGCTAGAAAAGGTGTTGAGGCCATGGCTCGTAATCGACGGCGACCGGCTGGTCATAGAAGCCGACGCGGCGGCTTTCCTCTCCGGCCAGCGGCCGGTCGTGGCAGTCGACCTCCGCCAGGGTCCGGTAGCAATAGCGCTCGGCGTAGGTCAGCGTCGGAACCGGATCGGCGCAGCCTGCCAGCAGCGGCAAGACGGCGGCGGCCACGGCCAGCACCAAGGGACGGCCGATGGACTCACCGCCCCGAACGCAGTGTCTCGCCACCCGTGCACCTTCCCGTTCTAAGAATTGTCGCCGCCTGCCGGATAGCATAGCCCAGGAGAGGGGATGCGAAGCAAGAGCCATTCAGAGGCGGCGGGCCGTCGACGAAGTGCAACGGGCTGCCTGCCCGCTGCGCCTCGTCCCCCGACGTCGTCGCCAGACCGACCTTCAGATGGCGAGATACTGGTGACGGAGTTCCTCGTTATCGAGCACCGCCTGCGCGGTGCCGTCGAACACCACCTGGCCCATGTCGAGGATGATCGCGCGGTCCGCCAGGTGTAGCGCCGCGATGGCGTTCTGCTCCACGATGATGGTGGTGAGTCCGAGCGCCTTGATTTCCTCGACGATCTTCTCGATCTCCCGCACGATCACCGGCGCCAGGCCTTCGTAGGGCTCGTCGAGCAACAGCAGCTTCACGTCGCGAGCCAGCGTGCGTGCCACCGCCAGCATCTGCTGCTCGCCGCCCGACAGCGTCACGCCCTCCTGCTTGCGGCGCTCGGCGAGGCGCGGAAAGTGCTCGAAGAGGCGCTCGATGGCCCAGCCGTGCGGCTTCTCGATCTGCGCCAGCTTGAGATTCTCCTCCACCGTCAGGCCCGGGATGATGCGCCGGTCCTCCGGCACCAGTCCGACTCCGACACGCGCAGCCTGGAAGGCCTGCATCTCATGCAGCGGCTGGTGGTCGAGCCAGATTTCGCCGTGCGCCAGATGCGGTTGGGCGAGGCGCGCGATGGTGCGCAGTGTCGAGGTCTTGCCGGCGCCGTTGCGCCCGAGCAGGGCGACGATCTCCCCTTCGTGCACATTGAAGCTGACGTCCTGGACGATGTAGCTCTGGCCGTAGAAAGCCTGGAGGCCCCAGGCCGAGAAATAGGCCGGCTCGCCGGCCGTGCGCGACGCCAGGGTCGCCGACTGGAACTCGCCCGCCGCGATCATAGGTGCGCTCCGCCCAGGTAGGCATCGCGCACGCGCTGGTCGCCCTTGATGTCCTGCGGCGCGCCCTCCGCGATGATGGCGCCCTGCGCCATCACCGAGATGCGCTGCGCCAGCGAGAAAACCACGTGCATGTCGTGCTCGATGACGATCTTGGTGATGCCGCGCTCGCCGATGCGCTGCAGCAGGTCGATGGTGTCGTTGGTGTCGGCGCGCGACATCCCAGCGGTTGGCTCGTCGAGCAGCAGCAGCTTGGGGTCCTGCACCAGGCACATGGCGAGTTCCAGGCGGCGCTTGTCGCCGCGCGAGAGGTAGTCCGCCTTCACGTCCTTCTTCTCGACCAGGCCGACGTCCTCCAGCAGGTGCTCGGCCTTGTCGGTGACTTCGCCCTGGCCGTCAACCCGGCTCCAGGCATTCAGCCGAAAGGCGCCATCGCGCTTGGCCAGGGTCGGAATCAGCATGTTCTGCAGCAGCGTCAGGTCGCCGAAGATCTCCGGCGTCTGGAACACGCGGGCGACGCCGACCTGGTTGATCCGGTGCGGCGACAGGCCGAGCAGCGAGGTGCCGTTGAACTCGACGCTGCCGGTGTCGGGCTTCAGGCGGCCGACGAAGCAGTTGAGCAGCGTCGACTTGCCGGCGCCGTTCGGGCCGATGATGGCGTGCACCGAGCCTTCCTCGATCATCAGGTTGACATCGTTGAGGGCGCGCAGGCCGGCGAAGCTCTTGTTCACGTTCCTGACTTGCAAAACGCTCATGGCCGGGCCCTTCATTCGGCGCTGTGCGGCTGATGGATCGGCGTCCGGGCTCTGTCCGCCTCCGACCGGCCGCGGAACAGACGAGCCAGCCGTGCAAGCCCCTCGATCACGCCGCCGGGCATGAAGATGACGATCAGCATGAAGACCACGCCGAGCGTGAGGTGCCAGCCGTCGCCGACGAAGAGGCCGACCACGGCGACCACGGGATCGGCCAGCCACTCCGGCAGGAAGTCGAACACGCGGTGCAGCGCCGCCTCGTTGAAGGCGGAGAAGATATTCTCGAAATACTTGATGATGGCGGCCCCCAGGACCGGGCCGAGCAGCGTGCCGGCACCGCCCAGGATAGTCATCAGCACGACCTCGCCCGAGGCGGTCCATTGCATGCGCTCGGCGCCGGCCAGCGGGTCGGTGACGGCCAGCAGCGAGCCGGCGAGACCGGCATACATGCCGGAGATCACGAAAGCCGCCAGCGCATAGGGCCGGGTGTGCACGCCGATGTAGTTGAGGCGGTTCTGGTTCGACTTGATTGCCTGTAGCATCATGCCGAAAGGCGAGCGCGCGATTCGCAGCGCGACGATGAAGCCGATAATCAGCAGGACTGCGCAGAAATAGAAGCCGTTGTAGCCGTGCATCTCGATGCCGAAGAGGTTGGTGCTCGGTAGTCCGAGCTCCGGCACGGCACCGAAGGCGCGGTCGATGATGCGAGGATCGTTGCCCCTGAGCTGCAGCCCGGTTTCGCCGTTGGTGATCGGCGTCAGCACGGAATAGGCGAGGTTGTAGGACATCTGCGCGAAGGCCAGCGTCAGGATCGAGAAGTAGATGCCGGAGCGGCGCAGGCTGATGTAGCCGATCAGCGCGGCGAAGGCGCCGGCCAGCAGAGTGCCGAGCAGCACCGCCGGGATCACGTTCATGGTGAACAGCTTGAACGACCACACCGCCGCGTAGGAGCCGACGCCGAGGAAGGCGGCGTGGCCGAAGGAGAGGTATCCGGTGAACCCGAACAGGATGTTGAAGCCGATGGCGAAGAGGCCGTAGATGGCGAACTTCTGCACGAGGTCGGGATAGGCGGCGCCGATCGGTGCCAGCCAGATCGGCATGGTCAGCACCGCCGCGGCGAAGGCCGCGGTCAGAATCAGATCCTGCTGTGGGGTCGATGACTGCATGTCAGCTCTCCATGACGCCCTTGCGGCCCATCAGGCCACGCGGCCGCACCAGCAGAATCACCACGGCGATCAGGTAAATGATGATCTGGTCGATGCCGGGGACGATGCTCTTGATCTCGTTCATCGAGGCAAAGGACTGCAGGATGCCGAGCATGAAGCCGGCGGCCACCGCGCCGGTCAACGAGCCCATGCCGCCCACCACCACGACGACGAAAGACAGCACCAGAAAGTCCATTCCCATGTGGTAGTTCGGCGGCAGGATCGGCGTGTACATCACGCCCGCCAAGCCAGCGACCACGGCAGCGATGCCAAACACGACGGTGAAGCGCCGCTCGATGTTGATGCCGAGCAGGCCGACCGTCTCGCGGTCCTGCATGCCGGCGCGCACAACCATGCCGAAGGTGGTGAACTGGAGGAAAGCGAAGACCAGGCCGATGACCACCAGCGAGAACGCCAGGTAGACCAGGCGCCACCACGGATAGACGACGGCATCCCCCAGTCCGAACAGCGCGCCGACGGCGGCGGTGCCGGCGACCGCGTCGGGCGCGGGGGTGGGAATGGGATTGGCGCCGAAGAATGCTTTGACGATCTCCTGCAGCACGATGGCGAGGCCGAAGGTGACCAGTATCTGCTCGGCATGGCTGCGCTTGTAGAAGAAGCGGATCAGTCCGCGCTCGATCGCCAGCCCCAGCAGCAGCATGAACGGAATTGCCAGCAGGATTGAGATCGGCACTGCGAAGTCGATCAGCGCCTTGCCCAGGTCGCCGAACCAGATCTCCAGGTACGGCACTTCCTTGTAGGCGTCGAAGAAGGTGACGCTCTCGTCCTTCACCTTCACCGACAGCGTCAACAGCTTCTGCATCGTAACTGCGCAGAAGGCGCCCAGCATGAACAGGGCGCCATGCGCGAAGTTCACCACGCCGAGGGTGCCGAAGATGAGCGTCAGGCCGAGAGCGATCAGAGCGTAGGCACCGCCCTTATCGAGCCCGTTGAGAACCTGCAGAAGGATAGCGTCCATCAGCAATTACCCATGACCTTGCTCCCTCCCCGGCGGGCAACTGCCGGAGAGGGAGATCAAGGCACGGCGAACGCCGGCCGCCGCTGAAGACGACCGGCATTCGCCACTTTTAGGACCGTCAGACTTCGTAGGGGCCAAGCTCGCCGCCGAAGATCGAGGCGTCGTACTCGACCTGGCTGCGTGGCACCACCTGGACGACGTCGAGCAGGTCGAACTGGCTCTGAGGCTCCTCCTTGCCGCGCACCACCAGGACGTCCTTGAAGCACTGGTGGTCTTCCGCGCGATACTCGGTCGGGCCATTGCCCATGCCGTCGAACTTGAAG
>DATCXZ010000171.1:0-17575 GCA_036570545.1 Kiloniellaceae bacterium | reverse complement strand
AGCGAAGGTTCTCCGCAGTTGGACGAACTGCGGGGGGAGTCGATGCGGACGCCGGAGGAGGTCGCGGCGATGCTGCGGCTGAAGGATCTGGGGTGGGGTGTCCGGCGGATTGCGGCCGAGTTCGGCTGCAGCCACATGACGGTGCGGCGATATCTGGCGGGCGGCGGTTGGGTCGCTTACTGGAATCGTCCTAATCAATCGAAGGCTCGTACGACATCGTCTGCCGGCCCGCGCCAACCGGTGACATAGCGATACTCAAAGCGCTTGAGGAGATTGTTGCGGCGCCCGCTCAGATCGATGGCGTCTTGCAACGGGAGAACAGACCATAGAGGTAGTAGGTCTGCTGCGTCACCCCGATCTGGCGCACCGCCTCCGCGATGCTCATCCCTGCCCATGCAACACCTCACCCCGCTGCAGCTTCGTAGCAATGTCCTCGGGCCTCTCTCGCTTCGCAGCCATCTCCTGGTCCTCCAATCTGCGGGGCAAACTACCCCGGTTGGTGGACCACTTCAGTGAGGGCTGACCAACGGACGGTCCTTGTGTCGCAAGCCCCCGAGCCTGTCCACCACTGTAACGCTTCTGTTCCGGGTGTAACACCTTGCCGGAACCTCCCCGCACCGGCCCGAGTGGATCGCTAGATTTTTCTCCTTCCTTCTCAGACGTATCACCGCCCGGGCCGCGCTGCGCCCGATCTGGCACGGAACGTGCCTGCATGGGGGCACGGAGTTTGAAGGACCGAACGCATGAGCGGGACAGACGCGATTTTAGAGGCGAGCAGCGCGCTTGCGCGTCTCATCGCAACAGGCGATCCATCTGGCGCGGCCCTGCCGGCCGGCGTCGTCCTCGGCCGGCCCGAAGCTGAGGATAACGGGGACTCACGCTTTTCGCTCTGGCTCTACCGGGTGATCGAGAATGAGTTCCAGAAAAATGTTCCCCCGATCCGAAACACCGACCAAGCCGATCCGACGCTTCGCCGCGCGCCGCTGGTCCTGGATCTCTACTATCTCCTAACCCCATTCGGCGGCACCGAGGACCGCCGACAGGAACGCCTCGGTGAGGCGATGCAGCGGGTCTACACAAGACCGATCGTCGAACTCGCTCCCGGACCAGCCGGCCCGACAGCCGTCCGGGAGCAGCTTCACATCCAGCTTTTCCGGATGGCGCTGGAGGAACTCACACGGATCTGGGAGGCGCTGAACCAGCCGCTGCGGCTGTCCGTCGTGTACCAGGTCCGCTTCGTGCGTCTCGATACCACGCCGGTTCGCGTCCCACGCCCGATTACCGACCGCCGCATCGACGCGCCGCCGGAGGAGGCGCTACCGTGACGTTCCAGGGCAACGAACGGCGCCTGGCGCCACAGCGGCTGATCCTCGATCCGATGGACGCCCTCGTACTTCGTCGCGGCTTTCTGAGGCAACCTCGCCCTCTCGGACAACTCAAGACCAAGATCGTCGAAAGCCTTGCGGTGGGCGAGGCTCCGGGGGAAGGCACCCCGGTCGATCCGCCGAAGGAACTGGTCCTGATTCGATCTCCGGGCGGCTACCTGATCTTCTTCGACAAGGTGAAGGACGAGATCCTCGGTTTCCGCACCAGTAGGCTGGCGGCCGGCCGCTACACCGTCGAGGTCTCGGGCCGCGCCTATCAGCCGCTTCGTGCCGCGGTCGTTCTCGCCGACGTGCCGCCGCCGTTCGAGGATCTGCCCGACAACGCCGGCGCGCAGACCGCCGTCGTGGTGGCGCTCGAGCCGTCATTCCTCCATCCGACCCTCGATCGAGCCGGCGGCACGCAGGTTGGCGGAGCGCTTCAGGCACCCGAACCCGGCGACTTCGACCGCATCACTGTCACGATCATGGCGAATGGCACCGACCTGGCGACCTACGCCGTCGACCGTCGCGGCCAGTGGCTCCTGCCCCTTCCGAACGCGAGCCCACCCTTCGGCCCCGGTCCGCCGCCCCGCACCGCTCCAGTAACCGTGCTCGTCCGCCGCGGCACCGATCAGCTCGTCAGCCAGACAGTCACGGTCACCGAGAATGAACTGACCACCGTCGCCACCATCGTCCTTCCAGGAGCCTGAAGGAGAAACCGATGCCCGAATATCTAGCCCCAGGCGTCTATATCGAAGAGGTCTCGTCCGGGCTTCGCCCAATCGAAGGGGTGAGCACCAGCAACGCCGGGTTCGCGGGCGGCACCGCGCGCGGCCCGATGGATGTGCGCCTCGTCACCAGCTTCCCGGAGTTCGAACGGCTCTACGGCGGCGTAATCGACACCAACATCAGCTTCCTGCCCTTCGCAGTCAGGGGCTTTTTCGAGAATGGCGGACGGCGAGCCTTCGTCGCCCGGGCCTATTCTCCTGACACCGGACAGGCCGACTTGGGGACAGCCGCGATCGGCGACCTGACGCTGACGGCGATCGGGCCGGGCGACTGGCCACAGCGCGTGCGGATCTGGGTCGAGGAGAACGAGCCCACGGGTCAGAACGACACCCGCACCACCTTCCGGATGACGCTCGCATACTACGACACCGACGAGGACCTGCCGGAGAACCAGGCCACCCCCGATCCCGACATGGCTACGTCACTTCGCCGCGCGAGCTATGTCGAGGAGTTCGCCCTGATCTCGAACGAACGCACGCGGCAGGACTTCGCCGAGACGGTGCTCAAGTCCGGCTCAAACCTCGTGCGTGGCGCCTTCGGCAGCACGCCTCCAGGCGCGCTCGCCGCGACCGGCGGCACGCCAGTTCCGATGATAGGCGGGACCGTACAGACGACGACCGCGCGCCCCGATATACAGGACGCACTCAATCGGCTCGGCGAGATCGACGAGGTCAACATCCTATGCGCGCCGGACCAGGGCCGCGACCTCACCATCGCGACCGACCTCGTCAACCAGTGCGAACGTCTCCGCGACCGCTTCGCCGTGCTCCAGGGCCAGGCCAACTTCACGCAGCCGTCGCAGTTTCAGGCCGTGCTGCCTGTTTCGACATTCTGCGCGGTCTACCACCCGTGGATCCGGGTCTTCGACCCGACCGTCGCCGATACCGTCGTCGTGCCGCCCGCCGGCCATGTTGCTGGAGTCTACGCTCGGACCGACATCCAGCGCGGTGTTCACAAGGCGCCGGCGAACGAGGCGCTCCGCGGACTCTATCTGCGCGAGATCGGCAACGAGCGCACGCTCAGCCAAATGATCAACCGCCAGCGCCACGACATCTTCAACCCCGCCAACATCAACATCATCCGCGACTTCCGTTCGGACGGCCGCGGGATCCGAGTGTTCGGCGCCAGGACCTTCAGTGCCGATCCAGAATGGCGCTATGTCTCGGTGCGGCGGCTGTTCCTCTTCATCGAGGAATCGGTCGAGGAAGGCACCCAGTGGGTCGTCTTCGAGCCGAATGACGATGCCACGCGCGCGGCCGTCCGCCGCAACGTCGCTGCCTTCCTGCTTGGCGTCTGGCGCTCCGGCGCGCTGGCCGGCCTGACCCAGGACGAAGCGTTCTTCGTCAGGTGCGACCGCGAGACGACGACCCAGGCCGACATCGACGCGGGCCGGCTCATCTGTCTCGTCGGCGTCGCTCCCGTGAAACCCGCCGAATTCGTCATCTTCCGGTTTTCGCAGAAGACCGGCGACGCCGAATGACGCCCTGCATGCAAGGAGCTTGAACCATGGCCGAAACAGGCGACCGCAACGATCCCTACAGCGGGTTCAATTTCCTCATCGAGATCACCGACGTCTATCCGAAAGGCTCGGATATCGTTGCGGGATTTTCCGAGGTGTCGGGGCTCGATACTGAAACCGACATCATCGAGTACCGCAACGGCAATGAGGAGATCACCGTCCGGAAGCTGCCGGGTCTCCGGAAGTTCACGAACATCACGCTGAAACGAGGCTTCACCCAGAGCCGCGAACTCTGGGAGTGGCGCAAGAAAGTGATGGAGGGACGGACCGAGCGGAAGTCCGGCGCCATCGTGCTTCTGAACGAGGCGCGCGAGCCGGCGCTCCGCTACGAGTTCATTTTCGGCTGGCCGAGCAAATGGATGGGGCCTTCGCTCAACGCCTCGTCGAGCGAGGTGGCGATCGAGACGCTCGAGATCGCCTGCGAAGGTATCATCCTGGTCGACTGATGGTTGTCCCGGCGGCTCTTGATCTTTACCCGCCCGGTGTCCGCTTGATCGGCGGGCGCCGCCGGGCCCCAATCCGCGGCGTCCTGCACGACGTCGCCGGCTTCTCCGGCATCGCCGAGCGTGGGCCGGTCGCGTCCGCGGTTCGGGTCGAGAGCGTCGAGGAGTTCGAACGGGTCTTCGGCGGTCCCGTGCCCGAAGGTTTTCTCGCGCCTTCTGTACACCTCTTCTTCGATAACGGCGGCCGGGCCGCCTGGATCGTGCGCGTCGCCCATGCCGAGACGATGGCGACGGCCCGGCTCTTCGTGACTCGCGACGGCTTTCCGACCCTCCGCGTTGAGGCCGCCAGCCCCGGTCGCTGGGGCAACTGCGTCCGCGTCCGGATCGAACCGACGTCGCCCGAAGAATTCACGCTCCGCGTCAACGCTCCCGGTCGCGCGGAAGAAGTCTGGCCGGGGCTGAGCCTCGGCCGCCTTGCCGATCCAGACACCCGACCGGCAGGTCTTTCCAGCCTCAGCGTGTCGCTCGAGGAGCCGCCCGTCGCACCGGCGACTTTCGGTCGGCGGGCCGGGGGCGTGTCCGTCCTGAGGACGGCTCCGGTCGCCGCTGTCGAGAAGAGCGGCAATCCCACGGTCATCAGTTTCGACAACCTGTCACCGCACGAAGCGCAACTGGCCGGTGGGCGCGACGGTCTCGGCGGTCTCAATGCCGAAGACTTTGGCACCGACACCGCGCGGCCGGTCGGCCTCAAAGTTCTGGAAGAAGTGGACGAGGTGGCGCTCCTGGCCCTGCCCGATCTCGTCTGGCAGGCCCCGCTTCCGATCTCCGACGTTCCCGAGCCCCCGTCCTTCCGCTGCGAAGATTATTTCACCAGAGGCGCGGCGCCAGTACCGCCGGAACCCGAGCCCGATCCCTTGTCGCCCGAACCCCGGCGGCCGCTGACGCTTGACGAGCAGGACCGACTCCGGCGCGAGATGGTCGCCCAGGCGCGTCGGCAGAGGGACCGCTTCGCGATACTCGACTCTGCGCACCCGTCGGACCTCAGGTGCATATTCGACGACGGCAATCCAGACCCCGGCGACCAGCGGATGACCGACGGCGAGTTCGGCGCGATCTACTTTCCTTGGATCAAGACGTCGGTCACCGGAATCAACGCCCTACTGCCGCCTTCGGGGGCGATGGCCGGCATCTTCGCACGGACGACGCTTCGCGACGGACCGCAGGTGGCGCCCGCGAACGAACGCCTGGAGAAGGTGACGGGCCTGGCCTACCACGTCAGTGACACGGAGCACGCTCTGCTGAACGCCGCGCGAGTCAACGTCCTGCGCAGCGTCCCCGGCCGCGGATTACGCCCGATGGGCGCCCGGACGCGGCGAAAGGACGGCCCCTTCCGGCAGATCGCCATCCGCCGGCTCGTAAACTTCATCGTCGAGACACTCGACGAAGAAACCCAGTGGCTGGTCTTCGAACCCAACGACAGCGACACTCGCGGCGAGCTGGAGCGTGCGGTCCGCGGCCTTCTCGACCGGATCTGGCGACAAGGCATGCTCGACGGCGCCCGCCCCGAGGAAGCCTATTCGCTCAGCGCCGGCCCGGCCGTGAACCCGCCCGACAGCATTGCCGCGGGACGACTGGTCTGCGAGTGCGCATTCCGGCCGCCCTGGCCCGCCGAGTGGCTCCGGGTGCGGCTTGTGAGGGGCGAAGGCGGTCTGGAGCTGGCCGGCCTCGACACCGGTGCCAGCCCGGACGAGACGCGGGAGGCGTGAGATGGCGGAAACCGGCGACCGCACCGACCCGATCCAGGCCTTCCGGTTCACCGTCAGCTTCGACGACCTGCCGGTCGCGGGCTTCACCGAGGTCAGCGGGCTCGATGTCGAGATCGAGATTCTCGAGCACGTCGAGGGCGGCCTCAACGACCACGTTCACCGCCTGCCGACCCGGGCCAAGACCGGCACGCTGACGCTCAAGCGCGGCATCGTCGACCGCCGGGTCTGGGACTGGTGCTGGGATACCGTGCAGGGCCGGATCGTCCGGCGCGGCGGCACGATCTCCGTCCGTCCGCCCGACGGCGGCGCTCCGGTGCTCGCGTTCGAATTCCGCCGCGCGCTTCCCGGCCGCTGGATCGGTCCGACGCTGGACGCGACCTCGAGCGCGGTGGCGATCGAGACACTGGAACTCGCCGTTCCGGTCCTGGAGCGCACAACCTGAGGAGATCAACCATGCCCGTTGAGATCAACGAGCTTAACGCAACCACCCGCCTCGGTGCTCCGTCCGGCGAAAGCCGGATCCCCGAGGCGGATGTCGAGCGGATCGCCCGGCGCGTGATCGAAATCCTCGCCCAGCGCGAGCGGATGACGAAAATGGCGCGGCCGGACAACTCGGCCCGCTCGATCCTCGACATGGACTAGCGTGCCGTGCCCAGCCCGACCCCAGCCGTCATCGAGATCCTGGACGCCGACGCTGTCGACCCGGCGCGCGGCTTGCCGCAGGAGATCGAGGTCCAGTTCAACCCTGAGACCTATCGGCTGAACAAGGGCGCCCAGATCGCAGAGATCGGAGTCTACGGCATCGACAGCCCGATCCTGCAGTTCGTCCGCGGACAGAACGAGACACTGACGCTGGACCTGTTTTTCGACAGCACTGAGGACGGAATGGACGAAAGCGCCCGCGACGTCCGCGAGCAGACCCGCTCGATCTACCAGCTCGTCAAGATCCAACCCAAGACCCACGCCCCGCCGCGCATCCGCTTCCGCTGGGGCGCCGGCATCAGCTTCAAGGCGATCGTGGAACGCGTGGAACAATCCTTCGAGCTGTTCGCGCCCACCGGCGTGCCGCTCCGCGCGACGCTGTCCGTGACTTTCCGCGAATACAAGACGCTGGAGGAGCAGCTGCAGGAGCTGAAGCTCGAAAGCACTGACCACACCCGGCGGCTGGAGGTGCGCCCGGGCGACACGCTGCGCCTGATCGCCCACCGGCAATACGGCGAGGCGCGGCTGTGGCGTCTGATCGCAAACGAGAACGGCATCCGCGACCCGCTTCGCGTCGCGCCGGGCACCGTCCTGCGCCTGCCGCCGCTCACGCCC
This sequence comes from Kiloniellaceae bacterium, assembly GCA_036570545.1. GTDB lineage: Bacteria > Pseudomonadota > Alphaproteobacteria > Kiloniellales > Kiloniellaceae > Pelagibius. Next base: position 10,377 of record DATCXZ010000171.1, on the reverse strand, counting down.
GAGATCCTGGCGGAGGCACGCGCGCGATGAACCAGCAGGCCGACATCTCGCGGGAAGGCGACTTTTACGTCCCCGCCTTCGAGGTCCGGGTCCGAGGCCGGCGGCTGCACCGGACAGTGATCAACGACGTCATCAGCCTCGAGTACACCGACGACCTGAAGGCAATCGACCAGTTCTCGATGACGATAAACAACTGGAACGCCGAGACCCGGTCCTTCAAGTATTCCGACGCAGACCTCTTCCTGCCGAAGGCCGAGATCGAGATCGACATCGGCTACCTGCCGGCCGACCTGCACCGCGTGATCACTGGTCACATCACCGACATGCAGGTTAGTTTCCCGGCCGCCGGCCAGTCGGTCCTGACGGTCTCCGGCCTGAACAAGCTCGACGAGCTTCGGAACGAGCAGCGAAGCCAGGTCTTCGAGAACATGACCGACAGCGCCATCGCGCGCCAGGTCGTCGCGCCGCTCGATCTCGACCTCAGGACCGACCCTTCCGCCGAGGCGAGGGAGGAGGAGCACGAGTTTGTCTTTCAGCACAACCAGTACGACCTTCTCTTCCTGAAGGACCGCGCCCGCCGCATCGGCTACGAACTGGTGGTCGAGGAGACGCCCGACGGCAATCCGAGACTGTATTTCGGACCCTCTGACAGCATCCGCGAGCGGCCGGAGTATCAGCTGACCTACGGCCGGACACTGATCGACTTCCAGCCGCAGCTCAGCACGGCAAAGCAGGTGGGCAGCGTGCGGGTGCAGGCCTGGGACCGGCGGAACAAGGCGCCGATCACCGGCGAGGCACGCCGTTCGGACCTTCGCACGCAGGGCGTCGGCCCGGCGGGCCAGCAGAGCGCCATAGACAGCAGCCTCGAAGGCCGGGTGGAGGTGATCGCCGACCATCCGGTGAGAAGCCAGCGCGAGGCCGACCTGCTGGCCCAGGAGACGCTCGAGAAGACCGCTAAGGAAATGGTCAAGGGGACGGGCGCCGTCGTCGGCCTGCCCAAACTTCGGGCGGGTGGGATCCTCGTGCTCGACGGCCTCGGGACCCGCTTCTCGGGCCGGTACTTCGTGACCAAGACAATCCACAGCATCAGTGACGCCGGCTACACGACCAAGTTCGAATGCCGGCTGGAGGAGGTGTGAATGGCCCAGCCTTTCGCCGACAACGGTCTGATCCTCTGCACCGTGATCGACAGCGACGACCCCGAAGGGCTGGGCAACGTCCGAGTGCAATATCCCGACTTCGCCGACCAGCCCAGCACCTGGGCCCCGGTCTCGACGATGATGGCAAGCGGTGACGCCGGCACGTGGTTCCGCCCGAAGCCGGGCGACCAGGTGCTCGTCGCCTTTGAACGGGGTGACCCAAGGTTCCCGGTCGTCATCGGATCCCTCTGGTCGAACGCCGACCGTCCGCCCCCCGACGACGGGGCGCCGGGAGACAACAACTGGCAACAGATTGTTTCGCGCTCGGGCGCCATCCTCCGCTTCGACGACACCGCTGGGTCCGAGAAGGTCGAGCTGATCGACAGCTCCGGCCAGCTCTCCGTCACGCTCGATTCCAGCGGCGGCAAGATCGTCGTCCGCGCCGGCGGCGGCGATGTGGAGATCGTGGCAGACGGCAAGCTCACCATGACCGCCCCCGAAATCGAGATGAACGCCCAGAACGGTATCACCATGAACGGCGGCACAGGAGTCACGGTCTCCGCCGCGCAAATCGAGCTGAACTGAGGAGGGAACGCGATGCCCGGAATGCCAGCCGCGAAAGAGGGCGATACGGTGTTTGCCATCGACATGCACCTGATTCAGCCGCCGGGGCCGACCTCGCCTGTCGTCGTGCCCCATCCCTTCACCGGCACGCTCGACGGCGAGCTCAGTTCGGACGTCAAGATCGAAGGGATGGCCGCGGCGACCAAGGGCTCCACCGCGACCAACTCGCCGTCCCACGTGCCGATCGGCGGCAGCTTTGTGAACCCGCCGCAGAACCGCGCCAAGGTGACGGTCGGATCAGCGACGGTGAAGATCAACGGCCGCCCGGCGGCCCGGCTGGGCGATGTCGCCGAGACCTGCAACGATCCCCAGGATTTGCCGGTCGGCACGGTCATCGCCGTCTCGACCGTCAGGATCGGAGGCTGAGATGGAGCGCCAGGATCCCATCCTGGGACGCGGCTGGAGCTTCCCGATGACGACCGAGTCGCGCGGCCCGATCCTGGTCGGCGGCGCCGAGAAGGTCGAGCAAAGCCTGCGGCTTATCCTCTTCACCACGCCCGGAGAGCGGGTCCTCCGGCCGGAGTTCGGCTGCGGCCTGCGCGACCTCGTGTTCCGCCCGAACACCACGACCTTCCGCGCTCAGGTTGCCGACAACGTCCGGACCGCGATCCAGCGCTGGGAGCCCAGGGTCGACCTAATTGACGTCCTGGTCGAGACCTCGGCCATCGCGCCGACGCTTGTCGACCTTCACATTGCCTACCGCCTGCGGGCCACCAATCAGGTCTTCAATCAGGTCTACCCGCTGGTGCTGAGCGAGGGCGAGGACGCGACGCCGGGCGATCTGGTCCGGGTCGGCACAGCCTGAAGGAGGGAACGCGATGCGGCCGCAGATCGAGAACATTGAAGCCAGGAGCGCCGAGACGATCTTTCAGGCGCTCCGCGACCGCATCCCTCGCTACCTGCGCGAATGGGACGACTACAACGAGAGCGACCCGGGGATCGCGCTCCTCCAGCTCTTCGCGGTCGTCGGCGAAGGCCTCTCGCACCAGCTCTCGCGGCTGCCGGGCGAGCTGCAGGCCGAACTGCTCTCGCTCGTCGGCCTGAAGCCGCACCCAGCGCTTCCGGCGCAGGCTGCGGTGACCTTTACCGCCGATCCAAAGCAGGCTGGTCCCTTCGCCGTGCCGCGGGGCGCGCAGGTGGCGGCGCAGGGCCCCGATGGACGGCTGATCTTCGAGACACAGGCGCCGATGGGCCTCGTCGCGACGCCACTCGCCATGGTCCTTGCCTTCGATGGTGCGCGCTACGTCGAGCTGACCGCGGAGCACGATGCACTGGACACAGAGGTCAGTCCGTTCGGCCCGTCGCCAACCACGGGCGCGGCTTTCCTTCTGGGCTTCGCGCGGGCGCCGGAGAACGGTGCGGCGGCGGTCTTCCCCGAGGAAATCCGCCTGCACCTGTTCCGTACACCCGCCTTCGGCGGCCCGCCCGTCTCCAGCGACGATCCCGTCCTCGTCCCGCCCGCCCGCCTCGTCGCCGAGTATCGCAACGACCCGAAGGCTACCGGCTGGCGCCGCCTCGATATCCTGGAGGACGAGACCGTCGCCTTCCTGCGTTCCGGCGCGCTCCGCCTCGAGGGGCCAGCCGACAGCGTGCCGACCGTGATACGCGAGGGCGATGATCCGCTCCACTGGATCCGGATCCGGATCGCCGGCGGCGGATACCAGAGCGGCCAAGCGCCCCGGATCGACGCGCTCTGGCCGAACACGGTCATGGCCCGGCAGGAAACGACAGAGCGCAACGTCTTCCTTGCCGAGGGCACCGGGCTTCCAGACCAGGTGCACGCGCTGAAACGCACGCCCGTCGTCGCCGGATCGGTCGAGATCTTCGACGAAGAAGGCATCGACTGGAAGGAGGTGGAAACCCTGGCCACCACCAATCCGACCGACCCGGTCTACGAACTCGACCCGGCTACCGGCACGCTGCACTTCGGCGACGGCCAGAACGGGCGCATCCCAGGCGCCGGCCGCGCGCTCTTCGCGCGCTCTTACCGCCACGGGGGCGGCACGGCGGGCAACGTCGCCGCGGGAGAGATCAAATCGAGGATCAGCACCCTCTCGGGGATAGCCGGCGTCTCCAACAGGCGCGCGGCCGTCGGCGGAGCCGATGCCGAGACGAGCGAGTCGCTCGCCCGCGCCGCGCCGGGGCGGCTATCCTCCGGCGGGCGGCTGATCACCGCGGCCGACTTCGCGGCCGAGGCGGCCCGGTCGCCGCAGGTGGCGCGCGCCCATGCCCTGCCGGCGTTTCACCCAGACGTGCCCGCGCTCGAAACGCCCGGCACATTGACCCTGCTAATTCTGCCGAAGAGCGATGCCGTACCGCCACCGGCACCCGACCAGGCGCTGCTGCGCGCCATAATCGGCAACATGGAGTCGCGGCGGCCCGTCGGGCTTGAACTGCTCGCCACTGGCCCGACCTACCGGACGATTTCGGTGGACGCGACGCTCGACGTCGCGCCGACGGCCAGCCTTACTGGAGTGCAGACCGCGATCGGCGAGGCGCTCGATACTGCGCTCTCGCCGCTCCACTGGCAATTCGGTCTCGATTTCCGGCCCGTGATGCTGCTCGGGGCGATCCAGCGTGTCGATGGCGTCCTCGGCGTCGCCCGCTTCGCAGTGGCGGTCGACGGCACGCCGGTCGACGACCCGGCCGCCGCCGTCCGGCTGGCCCGCAACGAGGTCGTGGCGCCCGGCGAACATACTCTCTTCGTCCGCTATGGAGAGGACCGCTGACCATGACCGCTCCGCGCTACAGGCTCGACGGAAACACCCGGCTCGACGCGCGCAAGACGCCCGGCTGGCCGACGCTCCGCCCGCCGACGCTCGAGGCCCCGCCGGGCGGTCCACTGACGCTGCTCCCGATTTCCGAGGGGCGTCTGAGCCTGGAGTCAACGGACGGGACGATGGGCAGCTTGCGCCTGCCGCCCTGGCTTGCCGTCGGTCCTCGGGGAGAAGTTCGCCTGCTCCACGGCGGCCGAATCTACGCGCTGCATCCACCGGGCGACTTTGCGCCGCTCACCCTTCCCCGGCTCCCGGCCTCGCCGAGGGCGGTGCACGCGACCGAATACCTCTATGTCCTCGGGCGCGACGAGCTTCTTGTCTTCGACGCCACGCTTCGCGTGGTGGCGCAGATCGGCGGGCTCGGCGACGTGATCGACACGACGCCGGAGGGCGGCGGGCTCCTGCTGCTCCGCGATAACGGGCAGCTGGACCGGCTTGCTCCCGCCACCCATGGGTTCGAGACCCTGCCCCCGCTTGAGCCCGGCGACGGCTACCGGCGGGTGATCGCGCTGACCAGTGGGGGCCGCGCGCTTCTGACCGATCGAGGCGATGCGGTCGTGGTCGATGACGGGAACCGGCTTATCGAACGCGTCAAGACGGCCGGCGCGCTCCGGAAACGTGTCGCGCCACCGCCGGTCCGGCTCGATGACAGGGGCCGGTTCGCCCTCCCGCCAGAGCTGCTGACGGCCTGCCCGGTGTTGGGTCCAGTCCCGCCCCTCGACGATCCCCTCGGCGCCCGGCTCGCCGGCGGGCGCATCTTCGAGCCGACCGGAGCACATGTCGAAGCCGACCCGTCGACCTTCGCCACCGCGCCCGTCCTCGAGCGCACGGGCTGGTGGATGTCCGACCGCCTCGACGGGGGCCGCGACGGGCAGATCTGGCGCACCGGCCTCCTCCGTCTCTCCGCGTTGCCGCCGGGAACGCAGGTGCGGCTCGAGGCCTTGACCAGCGACAACCCGGACGCCCTGCCTGAGACCCAGAATCTCGATATCCTGAAGGACCTCTTCCGTGTGTCCCTGGAGCACCGCGAACCAGCACAAAGGCCCCCGGGCGACGACGATCCGACACGGCTCGACTTCCACGTCGCCGCCCCGCCGGGTCGCTATATCTGGCTGCGCCTCGTCCTCTCGAGCGACGGCCGTCGGACGCCCGCGATCGAAGCCATGGAGGTCGTCTTCGGTGGTGAGCGGAAGCTCGATCTCCTGCCAGCCGAGTTCCAGCAGCAGGAGCCGATGCGCGACTTCCTCGAACGGCTCTTCGGTCTTCTCGACACCGGCACTGCGCAGGTCGAGAACGTCCTCGCGCGCCGCGACCACCTGCTCGATCCGCGTCTCACGTCGCCGAGCCTGCTTTCGGCCATCGAGACTTGGCTGGGCATGATCCCCGACCCCCGGCTCGACCCGGCGGCCCGGCGGCGCCTTCTCTGGCTCCGGATTCAGCAGACCGGGTCGCGCGGCACGCGCGCCGGGCTCCGCCACCGGGTCAGCGCGCTTCTCGCCGCGCTCTCCGGGCTCAAGGCAGCCCATGTCGAAGAACTGGTCCGTATCGTCGAGGGGTTCCAGACCAGGACATCGCTTCGGCTCGGAAACGGCGGCCGTACGCTGGGTTCGCGCGCGGCCCTTTCCATAAGCTCTGGCATCGCGCTTGGCCGGGACGTGCTCGACAGCCGCACTGATCCCGCCATCTCCGATTTCCAGAGAACCGCGAACAGGGCCGAGGTCGTCGTGCCCATGGCACTCGTCCCCGACGACACGCAAGCCGACATGCTGGCCCGCGCCATCGCCGAGGAAGTCCCGGCCCATGTCGCCGTGACGATTACCCGCGATCCCGGCGGCATCCGGCTCGGCGACAGCGTGCGGCTCGGACTCGGGACGCTTCTTCTCGATCCCCGTGACATCCGTCTCGGCTGCTACGGCCGCGGCCCGACCGGCGCCGCGCGGCTGGGAATCGACGCCAGGCTTTCGTCTGCCGGAGTGCCCCCCGCGGCGATCCGGCTCGACCGCAACACACACCGGGGGGGCGCAGCCCGTCTGCCCTGAGCGAATGGGAGGATGCCGATGAGCAAGACCCGCCACCCGCACGGCCCGTGCCTGCTGCCCCCCGCCTGCGAGAAGGACTGCGACGACGTCCCCCGCGAACTGCCGCATTACTTCACGGGGCGCGTGCTGACCGCGCGCGACCTTCGCGACGAGCAGGGGTACGTCTTGTCGCGGTTGCGCCTGCGAAACCGGCTATTCCACGGCTGGGGCGTGGTCTGCGGGCTCGACGTATGCTCCCATCCCGACCCTGCCTGCCGCGACCGCTACGTGGTCGTGGAGCCCGGGATCGCCATCGACTGCTGCGGCAACGACATCTTTGTCTGCGAGCCCTGCGTGGTCGAGATCCCGCCGCTGCCGAAGCCGCATCCCTGCGAACCGGACGACTCTGAAAGAGATCCGCCCGAGCGAGACCATTATGGGAAGCCACCGGAGCGCGATCTCCATGGCAAGCCGCACGACGGCCCCTATGGGAGACCGCCGGACAAGAAGCCCTACCAGAGGGGCGAAGAAGTACCCGGCGATCCCCATGCCCAAAAACCGCCCGATGACGATTGGCCGCAGGACAACGGCTACGGCCAGCCGCCCCACCTCGATCCCGACCGCGACCGGAGAGATCCCGACCGCGACCGGAGAGATCCCTACCAGCGCGCCGAGCCGGATCCAAAGGACCCCTACAACCAGCCGGAGCCGTATCCCGAGAAGTCAGATCAGGAGTGGGGGCCCTACGTGATCTGCCTCCAGTTCGTCCGCCACGGGATCGAGCCGCGCCCGGTGCTCGACGATCCCTGCGGCTGCGACGTCGGGCGCAGCGCTCCGACCCGGACAAAGGAAGGCTTCCGCATTCACGTCGTCCCGCACGACGGCCTGGGCGAAGACTGCTGGCCGCTCGACAGCGGCGGGAAGGAACCCGGCTGCGGCTGCCGGAAGCCGGAGGCCGGCGACTGCTTCGTCCCCGCCTGCCCCTGCGACGACTGCGTGCCGCTAGCGCTTTTGACCCGGTCCAAGGACCGTCCGGCGATCCGCACGATCGGCCGACCCGAGGTCGTGACCACTCTCCGCCGGCACACCCGGATCGCGCGGATCAACTGGCCCCACGGCGCGACAATCCCGTCCTCGTATCTGCGCGAGGAGATGGGCGGTCGGCTCGAGATCGGTTTCACCGCTCCCCTTGCGCCCTCCGACCCCGACACCGGGACCGGCATCTCGCGCTTTACCTTCGAGGTGACCTTCTCCGGCGTGCAGCGCGACGTGGAGTTCCTGCCGACCGAGGACGAGCCCTACCTATCGGAAGACGGCTGCACCGCCTATTACCCCATCGACAAGGGCTTACTGCGCAAGATTGAGGGTCTCGGCTTCCGCGACCTCCGGGTCCGGCTACGGGGCGACTTCGTTCTCGACACCGACGGCCATCCGATCGACGCCGACTTCCTGCGCGGCCGCCTTCCTAGCGGCAACGGCACGGCGGGCGGGACGTTCGAGAGCTGGTTATCCACGCGGAACTGAGGAGAGCGACATGACCGACACATCCGATCCGCGCGTCTGCCCCACGCCCGACCTCGACAATGGCCGAGAGCCGAAACACCCGAAGCACCCGAAGCGCGACCCGCGCTGCCCGCCCTGCGATCCTCCGCCGCTCTGCGAGCTCGACTGTCTCGTCCGGCCCGAGTTCCACTGCGGTCAGGAGCTGACCGAGGATGACCTGAACGCCCTCGTGCGCTGGACCGACCGCCGGCTCGCACGCGTCCGCTACCGCGATGGCTGGGGCGTGGTCTGCGGCCTTGACCTCTGCATCGACCCACATTGCCCGACCCGGGTGACGGTCTCTTCCGGCTACGCGGTCGACTGCTGCGGCGACGACCTCGTTCTCTGCGACACCGGCTGCATCGATCTTCGCGACTGCTGCCCGGACCCCTGCCTTCCCGCCGAAACGGACCAGAGTCAGGCAGAGAAGATCGAGAAGCGCTTCGACCAGGAAATGGCCGAGCGCTTGGGCATCGCCCACTTGCCCTTCCGGTTCCGGAAATGCGTGGGCGTCGATATCTGCCTCGAGCACGACGACTGCCCGGTGGTTTCGATCCCGCAGCCGGGCTGCGGCTGCGGTGGCAGCGGAGATCGCGGCTGTGGCGGCCGGGATTGCAGATGCGGCGGAGAGGGACACGGCCAGGAGGATCCCTGCTCCGTGACCCGCCGCCGGGAAGGTGCGCGCCTCGTCCTGTGCATGGCGAACGAAACCAGGGATCCGGTCAGAGACTTCGCCGAAGACTGGGAGGCCACGTGCCACGTCGGAGAGGAGATCAAGCGCCTGCTCAAGGATCGCGAGGACGACCCCGAAGCACTGAGAGAGATCCTGACCCGCTTCCACCTCTGCTCGGTCGGGATCGTCGACCGGATCCTCGAAGCGGTCACGCTCGAGGACAGCGGCCCGACCTGGACCCAAGTCTCGCCCCATCTTGACCTCGTGACGCTGCTCTTCTGGCTGATCTACGACCGACGGCTGCGCCTCGGTTCGCGCCATTGCCACGACTGCAACGAGACCGACAGAGTCTGCCTCGGCCGCGCCTGGCTCTTCACCGGGCTCGACCGGCGCGACCGGACGTTCTGCTTCATCGGCTGGCTCGACACGGCCGATCCGGTGCGGCGGCGGCTCTCGCCCTACGGCCTCCCGGCGCCAGGCGGACATGTGAACCTCGCAGGCTACCTCGGCCGTGACCCGGCCACAGCGGCGCTTGCGCTCGCGGGTCGCGGGATCGCGGTCAGCGGCATCGAGACGCTTGAGATGACCGCGCTCGACCAGGAGCAGCTGTCGCAGCTGGTCGAGGCTTCGCCCTTCGCGGCATGGTCCGACAGCGTCGTCCTGATATGCGCCGAAACCGGCCACGGCCGCCGGGTGGTTGGCTGGCGGCGCACCGCGCGGGGTCAGCCAGTCCGGACCTCGTCTGCCAGCGCACGCCCCGCCGCCGCGGCGACGAAGGAGCCGCCGCAGAAGGCCGAACCGGCGACGTCCCGTCCGGTGGAAAAGCTGCCGCAAGTCGGCAGGTCCCGCGGCAGAACACTCCGAGCCGCGGGTGTCGAGACGGTTGCGGATTTCCTCAGGACCGACGAGGCCAAGCTCGCGGAGATAGTCAAGGAGTGGGCGCGTCTACCGGGTGACACCTCGCCCGAGGCCATGGTGACGAAGCTTCGCGCCGCAGCGGCGGAGATGAACAAGGAAGGCGGCGGGTCATGAGCGTCATCCGGCCGGTCTTCCGTGAGCGCCAGGTTCTTGGCGCCGCCGACTTCGCGGCCGAGCAGTCGGCCCGGATCGACCAGCTCGCGGGCCACGCCGGCGCGGCCCATCTCGCGGGCGTCGCCGCGGGCCTCGCCCTGTTGCTGGACGGGGACATCGTCGAGGCGGCGCCCGGCGTCGCCATCCTGCCATCGGGCCGGATGCCATGCGTGGACATGATCCTTCGGCTCGACGCCCCGAGCAACAACGGTGCCTACCCGATCGCGATCCGTGCGGAGGAGCGATCCGGGCAGCGCGGACCGGCCACGCACGGAGTCCTCGCGTTCTCCGACGAAGACTTCGGGGAGGACGAAGTCGTCCTCGGCACGGTCGAGTGCACCTCTTCGGGTCTTTCCATCACCGGAACCGGGCGCCGGTGGCTCGGCGCCAGGGCCGCCCGCGTCGAGGCCCCCGACGGCAGCGCGGCGCTCGCACTCGGCCAGGGCCTCCTTCGCCCGCAGCCCGAACTGTCCGTCGCCTTTGGCGCAACGCCGGTTCTCAAGGTCGACGCGCAGCGGGGCGGCCGGCTCTCC